>CANSII010000020.1 GCA_947646915.1 uncultured Clostridium sp.
AGAAAAAAATCAAAGAAGTTATACAAGAGATAGAGTTTATATATTCTTTCAAAAACTAAAATGTCCTAAATGTAACAGAATAATGAAATGTAAAGGCTCGTTTGACAAAACTACAGTGTTTTGAAGATGCTATCTAAAAAGAAAAATAATGTAAATTTTCTAAAAAGTATTGACAATTGAGCATATATTCACATATAATACAAATAAAGTTGAATAATTACTCAACTATCGAACTAAAATACAAGAGAAAATAAGGAGGAAATCAAATGTCTAGGAATGAATTTGTATGTGATTGTAGTGCAATCCATCAAGATGTAGTAGACAAAACAATAAAGAATATGCTGGAAGAAGATATATTCAATAAATTAGCAGAATTTTTTAAAATTCTTGGAGATACCACTAGAGTAAAAATATTATTTGCATTAGATAAAAATGAAATGTGTGTCTGTGATATTGCAAATGTTTTAGGAATGAGCAAATCATCTATATCACATCAATTAGGAACTTTAAGAAGAAGTGGAATTGTTAAGTGTAGAAAATCAGGTAAAGAAGTTTTCTATATGTTAGATGACGACCATGTAAAACAAGTATTTGAAATAGGTGTAGAACATATAGAACATAAAAAATAAAAATTTGGAGGTAAAAGAATATGAAAAGTAAATTTAAAGTTAAAGGATTAGACTGTGCAAATTGTGCAGCACAATTAGAAAGAGCAATACAAAAAATAGATGGTATAGAAAGTGCTAATATAAGTTTTATGACACAAAAAATGGAACTAGAATATGATGAAACAAGAAAAGAAGAAATTATACAAAAAGTAAAAAAAGCTATTAAAAAAGAAGAACCAAATGTTACAATAGAAGAAGTTTAGGAGGCTGTATTTATGAAGAAAAAAGGAATTAAAATTATAATAGCGTTGGTTTTATTTCTTATGGCTCTTATAATAAATTTCAATAATGAATGGATAAATAATACAATATATATTATTTCTTATATTATAGTTGGACTGGAAATTGTAAGAAAAGCAATAAGAAATATTACAAGAGGAAAAGTTTTTGATGAAAACTTTTTAATGACAGTTGCAACAATAGGAGCATTTGGAATTGGAGAATTTCCAGAAGCAGTAGCAGTTATGTTATTTTATCAAGTGGGAGAATTATTCCAAAGCTATGCAGTAGATAAATCAAGAAAATCAATTTCAAGTTTAATGGATATTAGACCTGATTTTGCAAATGTAGAAAGAGATGGAAAAATTCAAAAAGTAAATCCTAATTATGTAAAAATAGGAGAAATAATAGTAGTCAAACCAGGAGAGAAAGTTCCATTAGATGGATATGTAATAGAGGGAAAATCAACTATTGATACAAAAGCATTAACAGGAGAAAGCCTGCCACGAGAATTAACAAAAGGAGAAGAAGTATTAAGTGGCTGTATAAACTTAAATGGTGTTATAAAAATAGAAGTAACAAAAGAATATGGAGATGGAACAGTAAGTAAAATATTAGATTTAGTTGAAAATGCAAGTAGTAAAAAATCAAAATCAGAAAACTTTATTACAAAATTTGCAAGATATTATACACCAATTGTTGTAATTATTGCACTAATTCTTGCAATACTACCACCACTTATTATAAAAGATTGGGCATTTTCAGATTGGCTATATAGAGCATTATCATTCTTAGTAGTATCTTGTCCTTGTGCATTAGTCATTTCAATACCATTAAGTTTCTTTGGAGGAATAGGAGGAGCATCTAAAAAGGGTATTTTAATAAAAGGAAGTAACTATATAGAACAATTAGCTAACACAGAAATAGTAGTATTTGATAAAACTGGAACATTAACAGAAGGAGTTTTTGAAGTACAAAAAGTAAAAGCAATCAGTATAAGCGAAGAAGAATTGCTAAAAATTACAGCATATATTGAAAATTATTCAAATCATCCTATTGCATTATCAGTAAAGAAAGCATATAACAAAGAA
Source organism: uncultured Clostridium sp. (assembly GCA_947646915.1). GTDB lineage: Bacteria > Bacillota > Clostridia > TANB77 > CAG-508 > CAG-269. The sequence goes on from CANSII010000020.1 coordinate 1,979, forward strand.
ATTGATGAGAAACAAATTATAAAAACTGAGGAACTATCAGGGCTTGGAATTGTTGCAAGAATTGGAGAACAAGATGTATTAGTTGGTAATGAAAAATTGATGATTGAAAAACAAATCAAATTTACTAAATGTAATGATATAGGAACTATTTTATATGTCGCAATAGAAAGGAAATATGTAGGCTATATAGTAATTGCAGATAAAATAAAAGAAGATTCAAAAAAATCAATAGAATATTTAAAGAAAAATAAGATAAAACAAACAGTAATGTTAACAGGAGATAGAAAGGATGTAGGAGAAAGTGTAGCAAAAAAATTAGGAGTAGATAAGGTTTATACAGAATTATTGCCAAATGAAAAAGTAGAAAAAGTAGAGAACTTATTAAAAGAAAAAAGCGAAAAAGGTAAACTTGCATTTGTTGGAGATGGAATAAATGATGCACCAGTTTTGGCTTTAGCGGATATAGGAATAGCAATGGGTGGACTTGGTTCAGATGCAGCAATAGAAGCAGCAGATATTGTGTTAATGACAGATGAACCATCAAAAATAGTGAACGCTATTCATTTATCAAAGAAAACAATGAGAATTGTTAGAGAAAATATAATATTTGCTATTTTTATAAAAGTAATTGTTCTAATTTTAAGTGCATTTGGATTATCAACTATGTGGGAGGCAGTATTTGCAGATGTAGGAGTTTCTGTACTTGCTATCATAAATGCTTTAAGAGTATTAAGAATAAATAAAAATTTTTGAAGTCTATTATTTTGATAGTTTTAAAAATATAACTTTAAAGTAGTTAAATAAATTTTATTATTTAACTCTGAAAAAAGCTATATTGCAATTAAAAACCACGTATACCCCCTTATTTACAAAATACCCCCAACAGGTATATAATAAGAAAGGTGATGGTAATGATGGTTAATAAAAAAACACATAGAAGCGAAGATGAAAAAAAAATTATAACAAATAGAATTAATCGAATAGAAGGGCAGTTACATGGAGTAAAAAAAATGGTACAAGAAGATATTTATTGTAAAGATGTATTAATTCAGTTATCTGCTATTGAAAATTCAATAAAAAGTTTATCAAATCATATATTAGAAAATCATTTGTATAATTGTGTATCAAAAGATATAGAGAATGGTAATCTAGATATTATTGATGAACTAATAGCATTATTTAAGAAATTTAATAAATAAAAGAAAGGATTGATTTAAGTGAAAGAGACTAAAATAAAAGTAAATGGTATGGTTTGTGAAGGTTGTGAAAATAGAGTGAAAAATACCTTATCTTCAATAGATGGTATAGAAAGGATAGAAGCTAATCATAAAATAGGAATTGTTACAGTATTGGCAAAAAAAGAAATAGATAGGTCAGTTATAGAAGAAAAAATTAATGATTTAGGATTTGAAACTGTAAAAGAAGATTAAGGTTGAAAAATAATTACAATTTTAGTGTTGTTAAACTTCATCTAAAATTTAATTCTTTTCCAACCAAATTGTGCCTAATGAAAGGAATATAACGAAAAATGAAAAAGGTAATTTTATCAATAGATGGAATGACTTGTAGTGCATGTTCAAATGGATTAGAAAAATACTTAAATAAGCAAAATGGAATAATAGAAGCTAATGTAAATTTAGTTATGGCAAATGCTACTATTATTTATGATGAAAATATATTGGAAAAAAACAAATTAGATGAATTTGTAAAACAAGCAGGTTTTAGAAGTTTAGGAGAATTTAAGGAAATAGATATCAAAAACAGAAATAAGAAAGAAAAAATCAAATTTATTGTTTTTACAATATTAGCAGTTATATTAATGTATATATCTATGGGACACATGGTTAATTTGCCTATTTATAATTTTTTAGATGTGAAAGCTAACCCAGTAAATTATACAGTATGTTTATTTTTATTTGCTATTATATTTATGATTTATGGCTTTGATATTTTGAAAAATGGGTATAAAAACTTAATTCATAAAACACCCAATATGGATACTTTAGTAGGAATTGGTGTAATAAGTAGTTTTTTATATAGTGTGTATAGTATGATTATGATTATAAAAGGTCATACAGAAAACATACACATTTTATATTTTGAATCTACTGCAATTGTTATATATTTTATAAAGTTAGGTAGATATTTAGATGGCATTAGTAAAGATAAAACAAAAGAAGCAATTCAAAAGTTAGTAAAAATGACACCAAATAAAGCCACGATTAAAGTAAATGGTAAAGAAAAACAAGTTACTTTAGATGAAATACATAAAGAAGATATTGTTATTTGTAAACCTGGAGAAAAAATTGCAGTTGATGGAGAAATAATAGAAGGAACAGCGCATTTTGATGAGTCATTTATAACAGGAGAAAGCAAACCATCAAATAAAGTAAAAGGAGATAAGGTTATAGCAGGAAGTATAAATTATGATGGATATATAGAATATAAAGCTGAAAAAATTGGAAAAGAATCTACTATATCAGAGATTGTAAGAGCTGTTATAGAAGCAAGTAATACAAAAGCACCAATTGCTAAAATTGCAGATATTGTTTCAGGATATTTTGTACCAATTGTTATAGTAATTGCAGTCTTAACTTTTATAATTTATTTAATAATGGGATATGAATTTTCTATTAGTTTAATAAGATTTGTTACCATATTAGTAGTTGCTTGTCCTTGCAGTTTAGGACTCGCAACACCACTTGCAATAATTATATCAGAAGGTTTATGTGCAAGTAATGGAATTTTAGTTAAGAAAAGTGAAATACTAGAAAATGCACAAAAAATAAATACCATTGTATTTGATAAAACAGGAACCTTAACCTATGGAAGATTAAAAATTTCAGAGATAAGAAATTATAGTAATATAGAACAAAATAAATTATTGCAATTAGTGGGAAGTATTGAAAGTAAATCGATACATCCAATAGGAAAAGCATTTGAAAATTATTTAAAAGAAAATGACTTGGAAAAATTAGAAGTTAAAGAATTTGGAAGTGTATCAGGTTTTGGAATTATAGGTAAAGTAGAAGGACAAAAATTAATACTTGGAAATGCAAAAATTCTAAAGGAATATAAGGTTGAAAATATACACCATCATGATGAAGAAGAACTTACTAAAAAAGGAAATAGCATTGTTTATGTAGCAAACACTAATAAAATTCTTGCATTAATTGGAGTAAATGACATTGTAAGAGAAAATGCAGTAGAAGTGATAAAAGAACTAAATAAAAATAAAATAGAAACTATTATGCTAACAGGCGATAGCAAAGAAACAGCTGAAAAAATTGCAAATGAAATAGGAATAAAAAAAGTTATTTCAAATGTATTACCAACAGAGAAAACAAAAGTAATAAAAGAGTTAAAAGATAAAGGCAAATATGTGATGATGTGTGGAGATGGAATCAATGATAGTCCAGCTTTAGCAACAGCTAATATTGGCGTAAGTGTAAATAGTGGAACAGATATAGCTATGGATTCATCTGATGTAATATTAACCAAAAATGATTTAAGAGGTATTTTAAATTTAATTAATATTAGTAAAAGAACAGTTAGAAATATAAAACAAAATCTATTTTGGGCATTTTTCTATAATTGCTTGATGATTCCAATAGCAATGGGATTATTTACGAATTTTGGTATTTCTATAAATCCTATGGTTGCAAGCATTGCTATGATGTTTAGTAGTATAACTGTTATTTTAAATGCTTTAAGATTAAAAAAATTAAAATAAAATAATTAGATATATTTTAAAATCTCACCAAAGAACATCCAGTATATATTTATTGTTCTAAATGCAAAAATAATAAACAATTAATATAAAATTAACAATAATTGAATTTTATTATAAAAGAAGTGAAAAAGATACATTTTTTTAATATATCTTTTTCACTTGTTTGTGTTATAAAAATAATATAAAAGGTAATAAAAGCTTAATCATGCTATTATTGTTCTAGCATAGGAAAATGTTTATAATAGCTAAGATATTTCTATTCCAGCACTTGCATATCCAACTACTGTATTTAGTAAAGAAAGACCACTAGCTTGAGCAGAGTATACCATCAATAAACGTGACTGAGCAGTAACAGGAATTGATAATCCTGTTGTTATTCCATTACTAATAGTACCAATAGATATTGTTCCAGAAAGTGCAGGAGAAAGGTTTACAAGAGCTCCTGGTATTGGAGTAAATACATTATTAGGTGTATTTGATACATATAATTGAGCTCTGATTGTAATGCTAGAACCAAGAAGTGATAGTGCTGCTGTAGTACTAAAATAAGCACTTAAAGATGTGATTGTTCCTGCTCTAGGCATTGAAAAAGCAAAGTTAGATAAAGTTCCAGATGGGTTAGTAAGATCGATACTAGAACCTAGAATTGTAAGTCCAGGAGCAGAAGAACCAAATCCTATAAATGCAGGTATACCAGCTAAACCACCAGCAATAGTTGTAAGTGATATTGGCAACCCAGATGCTAAAGGTATAATACTAGTACTTCCGCTTGCTCCAGTAGCACCTGTAACACCAGTAGGACCAGTGGCGCCAGTAGCACCTGTAACACCAGTAGGACCAATATCTCCAGTGGCACCTGTTGCACCAGTGGCACCTGTAACACCAGTAGGACCAATATCTCCAGTGGCACCTGTTGCACCAGTAGCACCTGTAACACCAGTAGGACCAATATCTCCAGTGGCACCTGTTGCGCCAGTAGCACCTGTAACTCCAGTTGGACCAATATCTCCAGTGGCACCTGTTGCGCCAGTAGCACCTGTAACTCCAGTTGGACCAGTGGCGCCAGTAGCACCTGTCTCACCAGTAGGACCAATAGCGCCAGTGCTACCAGTTGCTCCTGCAATACCAGTAGGACCAGTAGCACCAGTTTCACCTGTAGCGCCTGTAATTCCAGCAGGACCAGTAGCACCAGTAGGCCCAGTAGGTCCAGTAGATCCTGTACGACCATTACAACCTCTTGGTCCAGTAGGCCCAGTAGCACCAGTAGCACCTGTTACTCCTACAGGATTACAACAACAATCGTCATTATCACAGAAACTGTTAGAACTGCAATCATATTTTTCTTGATAATTATTGTTATCATTTTCATTATTATTTATAGTTTTATTAAATTGTTTAAAAAAATTCATTCATATTCCTCCCTTGTATAGAGTAAGAGAAAACTTACTCTATATAGTATATGCTTGAATTTTTTTATTGTATAGGAAAATCAAAGATTTTTTCTTTTGAAAATAAAACTAATTAAAGCCAAATAATATTAATTTGAAAAAATGAGTTCGACCTGAGTCGTTATTCACTTTAGCCTTTTATATTGTGTGAATGAAGTATGTCCTATACAATAAAATAAACTGTACACAAAATTGCACTGAAATTTTGGCACACGAACAAAAACAAGGAATGTAAAGTAATTTAAAAGGTCATAAAAATTTTAATCATGCCTCTTTTATTCTTGGTTAGTAGTACTTTTGTTTTGAAAATAATTCTTATTATATAGAAAAGCCTTGTCATTAGGTTTTAATCCACCTGCCTTATTATTATAAAAAATTGCTTTTTCAATATTACCAATTTTATCATAGCACACACAAAGTTGAATATATGGAATATATCCGAAATAATCAGCATTATGAAAGCCACCATTTTTCATATCAGGTTTATTTGAAATAGCTAATTCATACCAGAAAATAGCAATTTCTATATTATTATTTTCTAAAAAATGATTTCCTAATTTGCAACATATTTCTGGTCGTGGTTTATCAAATTCAAAACTTTTAAGTAATGCAAAAAAAGCATTATTATTATCATTTATTTTTTTGTAGCAGTCAGATAAATCAATACAAGCACTAATACAATTTTCAATCCAACCTTGTTTGGAATTTAGAAATTTATTGAAATTATCAATTGCATTTTGGTATTGACCATTATAATATAATTCTCTAGAATAATAAAATTGTTGCCTTGGATCAAGTTCTAATCCATCCATAATCATTTTATTAAAAATTCTTAAATTTCTACTTTTATCACTAGGATGTAATTTTTTGTGTGAAATTGCAATATCAGAATATATAATATTACCACTAGGAGGAATCACCTCATGAATAGGACTAATCCATTGATAATTTTTTTTACGAGACATTAATCTTTCTCTATAGTAAGAAAGTGTTGGATTATTATATTCATCAAATGCGACATTATATTTCATCATTACCATATCAACTGATGTATCTAAATTATTTTTTAATTGTTTTAAATTGGCAAGGTCAGTTTCTAAAATTACATCATCTGCATCTAACCACATAATATAATCCTTACTAGCTTTTGAAAAAGCATAGTTTCGAGCTTTTGAAAAATCATCTACCCAATTAAAATTATATACTTGATTGGTATATTTTTTTACAATTTTTATTGTAGAGTCAGTAGAACCAGTATCTACTATTATTATTTCATCAACAACATCTTTTACACATTCTAGGCAACGTCCAATAACGTCCTCTTCATTTTTAACAATCATACATAAACTTATACTAATCATACAATTTCTCCTTTTATGTCATAGTATGAAGTTAAAAATTATTTTGTTCTAGTATAGGAAAAAACAAAGAGTTTTCTATACTAGCAACAATTTTACACAAATTTCTTGCAGAAATAAGGACATAACAAAATATATGAAAAAAATGGAATAAATGGTTAAAATTACCAATAAAAAAATACAAACAAATGTTTACAAATAGACACATTAATGTTATAATAACAAAAAATAATATTAAAGGTGATAGAAATGCAAAGATCATATTTATGTATAGATTTAAAAACATTTTATGCAAGTGTAGAATGTGTAGAAAGGAAATTAAACCCTTTTTCAACAAACTTAGTTGTAGCAGATCCAAGCAGAGGAAAAGGAGCAATATGTTTAGCAATATCTCCAAAAATGAAAATGTTAGGAATAAAAAACAGATGTAGAATTTTTGAAATTCCACCAAACATAAAATATATAACGGCAATACCTAGAATGAAGAAATACATTGAATACTCAGCAAATATATATGCCATATATCTTAAATATTTTTCTAAAGAAGATATACATGTATACTCTATAGATGAAGCCTTTATAGAAGTAACAAAATATATAAAATTATATAAAAAAACACCAATAGAACTTGCACAAACAGTAATAAGAGACATACATAACACTTATGGAATAACAGCCACAGCAGGAATAGGAACAAATATGTATTTAGCGAAGATTGCATTAGATATAACAGCAAAACACTCTATTAACAATATAGGATATTTAGATGAAGAAAAATATAGAAAAGAACTATGGCATCATAAACCACTTTCAGACTTTTGGCAAATAGGTAGAGGAATTGAAAATAGATTAAAAAAAATGAGAATATATAATATGTATGATATAACACAATGTAATCCAAAAAGATTATATAAAGAATTTGGAGTAAATGCAGAATATTTAATAGATCATGCTTGGGGAAAAGAAACATGTACTATAGAAGACATAAAAAAATATAAACCTAAGTCAAATTCAATATCAAATAGCCAAGTATTATTTGAAGATTATACATTTGAGAAAGCAAGAACTATATTAAAAGAAATGGTAGAACTAGCAAGTTTAAAATTAATAGAAAATAATTTAGTAACAGACACAGTCCAATTATATATTGGATATTCAAAAGATATAATAAAATCAACAGGTGGAACGCAAAAAATCAGTAATTATAGTAATGTTTATTCAGAACTTGTAAAAGGAATGTTAAGTATTTATGATAGAACAACAAATAGGCAAGTTGGAATTAGAAGAATAGGAATAAATTTTGCAAAAGTAATAGAAAAAGAAGATGTTCAATTAAATTTATTTATAAATCAGGAAAACATAGATAAAGAAAGAAAGCTAGAACTTACAATAAATTCGATAAAAAATAAAATAGGAAAAAATTCAATTTTACGAGGAATGAATTTACAAGAAGAATCAACAACAATTGTTAGAAATAAGCTAATAGGAGGACATAATAGTGGTGAATAAAGTTGATAGAGCAAAACAATTTCTCCCATTTGATGCACTTAAGGGATTACAAAAAGCACTAAGAGAAAAAGAAATTGAATGTGAAGAAAAGAAAGAACTATCCGAAGAAAGTTATACTGAATTACAAAATGAAATAAATAAAGTTGAAAGAGGCAGTAAAATAAATGTAAGATATTATAAAAATAAAAAATATGTTAATATTTCAGGAATAGTAACTAATATTGATTATATAAAAAAGAAGCTACAAATAGATCAAGTAAATAATATTAATATGTGTGATATTATCGAAATTCAAATTGCATAAAAAACTAAAAATGTTAACCAGTAACATTAGTCTTGAACAGCAAATGAATTTTATTGACTTATTAAATATAATTTGTTATATTATAATCTAATAAATAAACAACAAGGAGGAGAAATAAAAAATGGGATTTTTCGACAAATTAAAACAAGGATTAACCAAAACAAAAACATCATTTGATGAAAAAATAAATAATGTATTCAGTAGCTTTAGAAAAGTAGACGAAGAATTTTTAGATGAACTAGAAGAAGTATTAGTAATGTCAGACATAGGAATGGAAACATCAATAAAAATAATATCAAATTTAAGAGAAAGAATAAAAAAAGAAAAAATACAAGATGAAGAAGAAGTAAAACAAGCCTTAAGAGAAGAAATGCAAAAAATATTAGATGTAACAGAAATAAGCTTAAAATTAAATACAAAACCATCAGTAATATTAGTAGTAGGAGTAAATGGAGTAGGAAAAACAACATCAATAGGAAAAATAGCAAATAGACTAGCAAAAGATGGAAAAAAAGTAGTAGTTGCAGCAGCAGACACATTCAGAGCAGCAGCAGTTGAGCAATTAGAAATATGGTCTAAAAGAGCAGGAGCAGAAATTGTAAAAAGAGAAGAAGGAGTAGATCCAGCATCAGTAGTATTTGATGCAATCAAAAAAACAAAAGAAATAGGAGCAGACATATTAATAGTAGACACAGCAGGAAGACTGCACAATAAAAAATATTTAATGGATGAACTAAATAAAATACAAAAAGTAATAAACAAAGAAATGGCAGAATCAGACAAAGAAGTATTATTAGTAATAGATGGAACAACAGGACAAAATGCAATATCACAAGTAAAAGCATTCAAACAAGAAGCAGACATAACAGGAATAGTACTTACAAAATTAGATGGAACAGCAAAAGGTGGAGTAGTAATCGGAATAGTAGAAGAAAATAAAATCCCTGTAAAATTCATTGGCATAGGGGAACAAATAGATGACATGGAAATATTTAATTCAGAAGATTTTGTAAAAGCAATAATATAAATGTCCCCGATGGACAAACATGAACGGAGTGAAATATAAAATTGGAAAAGAAGAAAAGCAAAATAAGAATGATAGTAGTATTGCTATTTATAGCATTATTTGCAATATGTAGTTATGTAAGTTTAAGAGGAGCATATTTACAATACAAAGAACTAGGAGAAAACTATGAGCAAGTATTTTTTAAAAATCTAAGATATAAGTACATAATATTTGGAATAAATTTTATATTTATATATTTTATAATGTATTTTACAACAAAAGGAATAAAAAAAGGGCTAAAAGTATTTTTTGATAATGAAAAAAAAGAAATGCCTAAATTCATAAACAAATCAATATCACTTGTTACTGCAATAATAGTAAGTGTAATAATGTCAAATATAATTATGAAGCAAATTTTATTATGTATAAGCAATGCAACATTTGGAATACAAGATCCAATATTTAATTTAGACATTGCATTTTACGTTTTTCAAAAACCATTAATACAAACAATAATAATGTATTTTATTGGAATAGTATTAGGAATAACAATATATATGGCAATATATTACATAATAATATTTAATAGATGTTTTAATGGTGTAGATGGAAAATTAATAAAACAAAGCCTATTAGTAAAGAAAGCACTTAGAAATATATTTTTTATAGCAATTGGAATAGCATTGTTAACCTTATTAAATACAACAAATGTACTAACAAATAAAATGTTAACAATTAAAAATACAGGGGAGAATGTTCAAAATTTAGAGATTACAGGTGCAGGATATACTGATGTAATGATACAAAGATGGGGTTATATAATTTTTGCAATTATTATGGTTATTGCAGTAAAGAGAGCTATTAATGAATTTAAAAAAGAAAATACCCAAAATGTTTTTAAAAATCTAATTGTTATTCCGATATATTTAGTAGGATTATTTTTTGTTATAATAATATTTAATGTTATATTTGTAAATTCAAATACATTAGATAAAGAAAAGCAATATTTAGCATATAATATTGAAAATACAAAAAATGCTTATAATATTGATATTGAAGAACAAAGTTTAAATAATACAGGAACAATAACACCATCTGAAGTTGATAAAAATAAAGATTTAATTAATAATATAAAAATAATAAATGAAGATACTGTATTAAAAACACTAGAAGATAATCAAACAGGAACAGGTTATTATTCATATAGAAATGCAAATATTGCAAAATATAATATTTTAGGAGAAGAAAAGTTAGTATATGTATCTCCAAGAGAAATAAAAAATTCAGGAAGAACTTATAATAATAAAACCTATGAATATACACATGGGATGGGACAAATTGTTGCAAGTGCAACAAATGTAGAAGAAAATGGCACATTAAATTATATACAAAAAGAAGTGTCAGGTGAAGATGATAAATTAAAAACTACACAACAAGAAATATATTTTGGATTATCAACAAATGATACTGTGGCAACAAATGCAAAAAATAAGCAAGAATATGATTATACAGATGAAAATGGATTAGAACATACATCAACATATAAAGGGAAAGCAGGTTTAAAATTAAACTTTATAGATAGACTTATTCTAGGAATGAAATTAGGAGATTTAAAACTAGCATTTTCAACAGAGATAACAAATGAAAGTAAAATATTAATAAATAGAAATATAATTACAAGAGCAAAAAAAGTGTTACCATTTTTAATATATGATGAACAGCCATATACTGTTGTTACAGATGAAGGCAAAATCCTATGGGTACTTGACGCATATACAGTATCAAATCAATATCCATATTCACAATATATATCAATTGAACATGATGGAATAAAAGAAAAAATTAATTATATTAGAAATTCTGTAAAGGTAATAATTGATAGTTATGATGGAACAATGAAATTTTATATAACAGATAAATCTGATCCAATAGCAATGGCATATAGAAATATATATCCTACATTATTTGAAGATTTAGGAAGTGAAATACCTAGAGATATTTCTGAACATTTTATATATCCAAAATACTTATATAAAGTTCAAGCAGAGATGTTGAAAAATTATCATAATATTAAACCTGATGTATTATATAGATCAGATGATGTATGGAATTTTGCGAAATATAATAATACAATAATTTCAAAATCATCTGGTACAATTTTAGAACCATATTATATAATGGTAAATAAGGAAAATCAAAATGAAATTGGTTTAGTACAAATATATACACCAAATTCAAAACAAAACTTGATTTCATATTTAGTTGGCACAATTGAAGGAAATGGTAATAAATTAAAATTATATAAATTTTCTGAAGATAGTAATATTTTAGGAACTATGCAATTAGATAATCAGATTGAACAGGATGAGACAATTTCTGAACAGATACAGGCTCTTAATGTTACAGGAACAAAAATAACAAAAGATATGGTTGTAGTTCCTATAAATAATACTGTATTATATGTAGAGTCGATATATCAAACTATGCTTAATGAATCTAAAGTTCCTGTGCTTAAAAAGATTATAGTTGCTTCAGGTAACAAAGTGGCTATCGGAAATAATTTAAAAGAAGCTTTGAATAATTTACTTTCTAAAGAAGCTTCTAATATTGAAGTTGAAGTTACAGATAATGTTGAGGGCTTAATAGAGGCTATTATTAAGGCTAATGATAATTTATCAGAGTCTACTAATAATAACGATTGGGAATTGATAGGTACAGATATTAAAAAGTTACAGAGTTTAATTGATTCTTTAAAAGATGTGAAGGTTCAAGAAGATAAGAAAAAGCAGGAACAGAATGAATTGAATGAAAATAATAATCTTATTACTAATAATATAAATTAAAATAAGAAAGATAAAAGTTGAAAAATAGTAATTTAATGTAATAGCTTCAAAATATATAGGAGGTATGGTAATGGAAGATAAAACCAAGAATAAATTATTGAAATCATACTTTGAGATTACTGAAGAACGATATGATTTCTTTCCAAAATTATTTAAATCTATTGAAGATTATCAATTATATTTAGAGAAAAAATTTGAAAATCATATCAATAATAAACCATCTGAAGAAGAACAAATTAGATTAGCTCTAAGATTATTTCCTAATGCAAGGAGAGTTGTATATTTAGGTGTGATGGAATCTCTAAAAGAAAATGATTATTCATATGTAGACAAGGCATTAAATACTTATATTAAATTTATGATGCTACAAGTTAGCCCATCTGGAGCAGATCATTGTATGTTTTCGTGGGATCTTCCCCCAATTATCTTTGCTTTAAAGAAATTTGATACTATTAAAAAAGTTTTTCCAAAAGAATGTGGACTAAGTACACAGAAGGTAATTTGGGGTTCAATAGTTACTAATTTAATAATGTATCTTTATTATAAAGAAGAAGATTGGAAAGAAAAAATTGCAAGTGATATAGATAAATATCTAAACAAAAAGGACTCTTTAGAGAATCAATCGATAGTTAAAGCGTTACTTACATTAGTAAATAAAGATTTTAAGCAATTTTCATTAGAACTAAGTAATATCTGTAAAGGTAGAAAGAGATCAAAAGAATTTGATGAAAATGAATTTACAAGACAGTTTTCTTTTTATTCATTAGGATTATACAATTTTGCAGTATATTTATATCCAAAGGATGTCGATAAAATAACTTTGCCTGATGATAATAATTTTTTAACTGATTATTTGCTATATCAAAAAAACAACAATTATTCTGCTAATTCGTTTATTATTCAATTTACGGAACCACTTTTACTATTAAAAAGAATGTTTAAAGTAGAAACACCAGTAATTTCTCTAATGAAATATGGAAGAAATTATGTGGTCGATTGCGAGTCTTTTAATAATGAATTAGTAAAAAGAATTATGGAAACAGAGTAAGCAACAAATTAATCAATAAGTAGGGAAAGTAATTAAGATGAAAATTACTTTCCCTTTAAGATATAGATAGATCAAGTTCAATACAAGAAAGGTTAGAAACGTTAAAAAAATTGTATGATAATGGAATTTATACAATTTTATTTATGTCTCCAATTTTTATAGGAATAACTGACTAGAAAGCAATAATCGAAGAAACAAAAAACTATATAAATGAATATTGTTTTGAAGATTTGAATTTAAGAGGATCATACAAATATGATATATTAAAATATGTTCTAGAGAAATATCCTAAAGTATATCCTACATTTGAAAGAGTTTATATAAAAGGAGATAGACGAGAGCTAATCAATATGGATAACGAAATAAAGGAATATTGCAATAAAATCAATATTAATTATTCAGATTACTTTCATCACGAAGAAATTATAAATAATCGTTATAATTCTTCAAGCAGATAATTAGTTGCTAATTATCTGCTTTTATGATAGTATAGAAAAAATAGTGGTAATTTATATTGGAGGGAATATAAAATGGAGATAGTAAAATTAGATGAAACAAAAATAGAAAATCTGAGAAACTTTAATTGGGTAGAATATCTTAAGCACCTTTAAAAACGGAACTGATAAATATATATCTTTTTTCTAAATAATATTTTATTTCAGAAAACTGAAACTTAAAGGAAAATTGATATAGATTTTTTTAACATTTTATGATATATTATAATCGACAAAAAAGCATAATAAAATAACAACAATAAGAAGGGAATGAAATCAAAATGAGTGTAATAGAACGGAAGAAAAAACAAGGGAATAACATTAGTTGCATTAGTTATAACGATAGTATTATTAATTATAATTGCAGGAATATCAATAACAGCAGGAATACGAGGACATCAAGAAACACAAGAAGCAAGTGATATATCTGAATTAAAAATGATACAACATGCACTATTAGAGAGACAAACAAAATCGCAACTAACAAAAGAAGAACTACCAGGAACAAATATAAAAATAGAAGAAGTTAAAAATATAATAGAAGAAATAAATAATCAAACAAAATCAAACATAGAATTAAAAGGAAAGGACACAGAATATAAAGAATTATCAAAACAAGATTTGGAAAATTTAGGAATTACAAATGAAAATGATACCTTCATTGTAAATTACAAAACAGGAGAAGTAATAAACAAAACAAAAAAAATAACAAAGTTTAATAAAGCTTTATATATAGATTAAAAAGTGATGTGAAGGTTAAAATACTTTTGGATGTCGATAAACAGAGAAAAGTGAAGGGAGTGCGATTAAGTTTGAATAAAAAAGAAGTACTAGAAAGTTTAAAAAAAGTAATATCAGAAGAAAAAATCAAGCAAAATGAGCAAATGAAAGAACACACATCATTTAAAATAGGAGGACCAGCAGAAATTTACATAAAAATAAGCAATATAGATGAAATAAAAGAAGTTTTAAAAATAGCAAATGAAAATAGAACACCATTAACAATAATTGGAAATGGAAGTAATCTATTAGTTATGGAACAAGGAATAAAAGGGATAGTCTTAAAAATAGATAAGAAAGAAATCGTAATAAAGGATATACAAGATAAAAAAGAGATTACAGTAGATGCAGGAGTTCCATTATGTTTATTAGCACAAAAATTGCTAAAAGAAGGAATAACAGGATTTGAAGAATTATCAGGAATACCAGGTACAATAGGAGGAGCAATCATAATGAATGCAGGAGCATATGGAAAAGAAATGAAAGATATAGTAACAGAAGTAACTGCATTAGATTATAACGGAGAAATACATAAATTTACAAATGAAGAATCAAATTTTGAATATAGAAATAGCAAATTTTCAAAAGGTGAATACATAATATTACAAACAAAATTATTATTAGAAAAAGGTCAAAAAGAAGAAATAAAAAGTAAAATGGATGAATTCTTAAAATCAAGAAAAGAAAAACAACCAATAGAATATCCAAATGCAGGAAGTACATTTAAAAGAGGAAATGATTTTATAACAGCAAAATTAATAGATGAAGCAGGATTAAAAGGTTATACAATTGGAGGAGCTCAAATTTCAGAAAAACATGCAGGTTTTATTGTTAATAAAGGAAATGCAACAGCACAGGACGTATTAGATTTAGTAAAATATGCAACAGATAAAATATATGAAAAATTTAATAAAAAAATAGAATTAGAAGTAAAAATTCTAGGAAAGTTAAGATAGCTGTTTGAACGAAGTTAAGTTAGTTGTGAGAGCGAAGCAAACTATAAATAACTTAGACGGAATGAAATGAAGAAGAATTACAGATATCTTATGCAGAATTTATGAAATAAATTCTGTAAACATAAAAGAGGGACAATCCCCTGATGGACATGGAGGTATGTATGAAAGGTTTTATGCAATGGTTTAAATCAAGTACAAAAATGAAAAGATGGATATTTTTAATATTAATAGGAATAATGTTAGCATGTTATGGAATTGCAAACATACTAGTATTAAAAGAAATGTCATTTAAAGAACTAGCCAAAATAATAACAACATTTGTAATAGGATTTGTAGCCATAATAATAGGATTAATATTTATAAATAAAAGAACATTAGAAGTTTTAGTTGAATCAACAGATGAAAGAATGAACAATAAAAAGAATGTAAATATAAAATCCTTAATATTTGACAAAAAAGTATATAATCAAGGACCAAACATAGTTGTAATTGGGGGAGGAAGTGGATTAAATACAGTTCTTACAGGACTTAAAAAATACACAGACAATTTAACTGCAATTGTAGCAGTATCAGACTATGGAGAAGTTCAAACAGAATCAAGAAGAGAATTAAAAACAATGCCAATTGATGATATAAAAGATAGTATGGTATCATTAGCAGAAAAAGAAGATCAAATAAAAAAATTATTCAATTACAAATTTACAAATGGAAGATTAACAAACTTATCTTTTGCAGATATATTTTTTGCAGCTATGGAGCAAGTTAATAATAGTTTCCCAGATTCTATTATAAAAAGTAATGAAGTTTTAGGTATTATAGGAAAAGTAATACCAGTTACATTAGATGAGATGAATATTGTAGCAGAACTTGCAAATGGATATATTGTAACTGAAAAATCTAAAATTCCACAAATGGTATATGAAAAAGTTACAAAAATAAATAGAATTTATCTTAACCCAACAAATTGTAGACCAACACCTGGAGTATTAGAAATAATAAAAAATGCAGATTGTATCATAATAGGACCAGGAAGTTTATACACAAATGTTATACCAAATTTATTAGTAAATGGAGTTGCAAAAGCAATAAAAGAATCAACAGCACTAAAAGTGTATATTAGTAATATTATGACAGAACCAGGACAAACAGATGAATATGGAGTTTCAGATCATTTAAATGCAATATTAGAACATTGCGGAAAAGGAATCGTAGATTATTGTATATATGACACAGGTGAGATCATTCCTGAATTTATAAAAAGATATAATTTAGAAGGACAAGACCTAGTAATACCTGATATAGATAAGGTAAAAGGAATTACATATTTACAAAGAAATTTATCTATGATTTCAGATGGACATATTAGACATGACCCAGAATTAGTTGCAGAGTCAATTATTCAATTAATTTGTGATGATTTAAAATATCAAGATAAACAAAATGATCCTCAATATCTAATGTTAAGCAATAAGCTTAGAGAAGATAAAAGAGTAAATAAGTTAAAAAGAAAAACAAGAAAACATGGTAAAAGAACAAAAGAAGTTAAAATAAAACCAAAAAGAAGTAGCAAATTTATTGATAAATATCAAGATAGAATAACATCTATTCAAGAATCAGATGAAATGATAAAAATAAAAGAACAGAGACATTTAGAAGACACAGAAAAACAAGAAAAGAGGTTTTAAAAACATGAAATTTACCAAAGAAAATTTAGAAATAGAAGCAGCACTAAAAAAAGAATGGATAATAACAAATGGAATTGGAGGATATGCAAGTTCAACAATAATAGGAGCAAATACAAGAAAATACCATGGGCTATTAATAGCACCACTAACACCACCAGCACAAAGATATTTAATAATGTCAAAAGTAGATGAAAGCATAGAAATAGAAGAAAAAAAATATAACTTATATACAAACATAGGAGAAAACTACATATCACAAGGGTATAAATATCAAGAAAGCTTTGAAAAAGAATGTCTTCCAACATATGAATATAAAGTAGAAGGTGTTAAAATCACAAAAACAATATGTATGGAATATGGAAAAAACACAGTTGGAGTATATTACAAAATAAAAAATAATGATAAGCACTCAAAACTAACAATAGCACCAATAGTAAATTTCAGAGACTTTCATTGTATGAGTACAAAACATACATTTAACATAAAACAGACTATAAAAGGAAATAAAGTTAAAATAATAGTTGACGAAAATTCAAAATTTCCAATATATATAAACAGCTCAGAAGGAAAGTACATAGAACACAAAAATGATACATTTAAAGATATGTTCTATATAGAAGAAGAAAATAGAGGATTTTATCCAAAAGAGGATCACTCTGTAGTTGGAAGATATGAAATAGTAATTGAACCAAATGAAGAAAAAGAAATATCATTTATATGCTCATTAGAAGAAAACATAGAAGAAATAGATGTAAAAAAACTAATACAAAAAGAAAAAGAAAGATTAGATAAAATTATTAAAAATACAGAATTAGAAAAAGATGATGAATTAATAAAAAAATTAGTAATAGCAACAGATCAATTTATAGTATATAGACCATCATTTAGATTGCATACAGTAATTGCAGGGTATCCATGGTTTTTAGATTGGGGAAGAGATAGCTTAATATCATTTGAAGGATTACTATTAAAAACAAAAAGATTTGATTTAGCAAAAGAAGTATTACTTACAATGGTAAGAGATATAAAATATGGATTAGTACCAAATGGATATTCAGGATTTGACAATAGACCATTATATAATAGTGTAGACAGTTCATTATTGTTATTTGAACAAATTCAAAAATATATAAACTATACAAATGATTATGAATTTGTAAAAGAAAATATATATGAAAAATTAGAGAAAGTAATAGAAAATTATATAAAAGGAATAGATGTAGACAACAATAATATTTATTTAGATGAAGATAATTTAATATCGTCAGGAACAGAAAATACACAAAATACATGGATGGATGCAAAATGTGGGGATGTAGCAGCAACACCAAGAAATGGAAAAGCTGTAGAAATAAATAGCTTATGGTATAACAGTTTGATGATAATGTCAAACTTAACAGAAAAGATTTATAATGATAAAGATAAATCTAAAAAATATAAAGAACAAGCAAGAAAATGTAAAAAATCATTTAATGAAAAGTTTTATAATAGTAAAAGAAAATGTTTATTTGATGTAATTGGAGATAATAAAATAAGACCAAATCAGTTATATTCACTTTCATTAACATACCCTTTAATAGATCCAAACTCTGAAATAGCAAATAATATTATAAATACAATTGAAAAAAAATTGTTAAATAACTACGGATTAAAAACACTTGCAAAAGGAGAACCAAATTATATAGAGATATATGAAGGAGATGGATTTAAGAGAGATATGAGCTATCATCAAGGTATTACATGGACATGGTTATTAGGTTTATATTATGATTCTTTAAATAATATGGTTAATGCTGAAAAAAGAAAGACGTATAAGGCTAAATTAGAACAGAAATTGCAAGAGTTTAAAGATAAAACTAGAAAGATATTTGAAAAAGAATTAAATGAAAGAGGTTGTGTTGGAAGTATTGCAGAAATCTTTGATTCAAAGAAACCTCATGAACCAAAGGGAGCAATTGCGCAGGCTTGGAGCGTGGCAGAGATTTTAAGAATATTATGTTGATTTTCAACAGTGTCCAATAATAAATGTGGATATAATTTTGACAAGATTGATAATCTAGCTTTGATTACAGTAAATATTGATGAACCTAGTATTATACTAATCGAAGTAAAGATTGAATGTTTTTTTTATTATTTTGCAATCGAAGCTGTACAGGAGTAACAAAAGTAACAGGTATTTAGCCCCTCGTTGAGGGGCTTTTTACTATTCAAAAAAAACAACTTGAAAAAGTAAAAGATAAATGATAATATAAGCACAGTAAGAAAAAAACAAACTAGGAGAAAAAAATGGTATCAATTGAAAACTTAGAAAAAGAAATAAAAGAAGGAAAACTAAAAAGCATATATCTACTATATGGAGAAGAACTATATCTATTAGAAAACAACCTAAAAAGGATTAAGAAAGAATTTGGAAAATGCATAAAAGGAATAAATTATATACTAATAGATGAGCAAAATGTAGCCGAAATAATATCAGACATAGAAACCCCAAGCTTTGGATATGAGAAAAAATTGATAATAGCAAGAAACACAGGATTATTCAAAAAAGAAGCCAAGAAGAAAACAGGAGAACTAGCAAAATTAAAAGAAAAGCTAGGTCAGTATATACAAGATAACATAAGTATTATAAATGATTCAGTAGTATTAGTTTTTGCTGAAGAAGAGGCAGAACCAAAACAGGAATTGTATGATATTATAGATAAAAATGGCATTATATGTAAATTTGATTATCAAAAGCCTGCACAGATAGAACAAAGATTAAAAGACATTTGTAATGCATATAAAGTTAAAATAGATTCTCAAACAACCAGATATTTTATTGAAAGTTGTGGAACTAATATGCAAGATTTAATTAATGAAATTAGAAAATTAATTGAATATGCAGGTGAAAATGGTACAATAAAAAAAGAAGATATTGATATATTATCAATAAAAAAACTTGAAAGTGTGATTTTTGATTTAACCGATGATTTAGGTAAAAAAGATATTTCTAAAGCTTTACAAGTACTTCAAAATCTAATTTATGCTAAAGAGCCATTAGCAAAGATTTTGATAACTTTATATAATCATTTTAAAAAGTTATATATTACTAAATTAGCTTTAAATAATAATAAAGATTTAGTAAGTAGCTTGAATTTAAAGCCTAACCAATCCTTTTTAACTAATAAATATAAGATTCAGTCAAAGTTTTTTGAGGAAATGGAATTGAAATCTATTTTACAAGATTTGTGTGATTTGGATTTTAATTTTAAATGTGGATTGATTGATTTACAAGTTGGTATTGAGGCTATTTTGTGTAGGTATTGTTCAAATATAGAAAATAAAGGAAATTAGAAAATCGAATAATATTAATTTGAAAAAACGAGTTCGACCTGAGTTGTTATTGACTTCAATACATAATAGTGTGTGTATAAAATATGGATGTTTAGTATATTCAACGCCTTGGAGAACAAAATTTTTGAAAATTCATATTATTCAGTTTTTTTTTATTTTAATTATATTTTATATAATTAAAAGCATAATACAAAATTATGAATAAAATAAGGAAAAATTGCCAAAATATAAATAAAAACATTTATATAAGGGTGATTTTATGTTAAAAAATAAAAAAAGAAAAATTATAGTAATTGCAACTATAATGATGATAATAATAGCAATAACATCAACAATTTTAGTATATAGGAATTATAAAGAAGAAAATGAAAGTATAGAAGCATTATCAAAATATGGATCAAGAGGAAATGAAGTTACACAAATTCAGAAGAAATTAAAGCAATGGGGATATTATTCTGGAAATGTTGATGGAATATATGGAACACAAACAGTAAATGCTGTAAAACATTTCCAAAGAAAAAATGGGTTAAAAGTAGATGGAATTGCAGGACCAGCAACTTTGGCAGCAATTGGAATAACAACAACATCATCATCTTCATCATCTAGTAGTTCATCATCAAATTATAACAGTAATTTAAATTTACTAGCAAGATTAATATATGGAGAAGCAAGAGGAGAATCATATACAGGACAAGTTGCGGTAGGAGCTGTTTGTATGAATAGAGTAAAAAGTAGTTCATTTCCAAATACATTATCAGGTGTAATATATGAACCAGGGGCATTTGATGCTGTAAGAGATGGACAGATTAATTTAACACCTAATTCAACTGCTAGAAAAGCAGCACAAGACGCATTAAATGGATGGGATCCAAGTTATGGAGCAATATATTATTTTAATCCTTCAACAGCAACAAATAAGTGGATATGGTCTAGACCAATGACAGTAACGATAGGAAAACATAGATTTTGCAAATAAAATTGTAAAAGATAGTTACATTCACAGCCTTAAAAATAGTAATATAAAGTGTTATAAATTTAATATTTAAGATTTCCGTTCTTCAAGGTGTTTAAGACATTAAAAATTTCAAATATTGATACACACTATAACAGCTTAAAGTGAATAACGACTCACTGTCGGACTCAATATTAAATATTTATTTATAACACTTTTCTTTTAATTTTAGTATTATCTGTGGATTGTAACAATAGATAAAATAAGAGGAGAATTGTAATGTTTAAACCATCAGCCATTTATTTTGAGAAAAATGTAGAGAATTATTATTTAGGAAAACAGTTATTAGAAAAATATAAAGATACACCAAAAATTGAAATAGAAAATCATAATAATATTGAAGAAATGAGGAAAAAATCTAATTCTGAATTTCTAAAAATGAAAACAAATTTAATTATAGGAGTAAGAAAAACACATAAATTTGTTGAAAATCACAAAGTATCAGATTATTTGGTACCATATACATCATCTGGATGTATAGCTAGTTGCATGTATTGCTATTTAGTATGTAATTATAATAAATGTGCATATATGAGATTATTTGTAAATAGAGAGGAAATGCTAGATAAAATAATAAAGACTGCTAATAATTCAGAAAAAGAATTAACCTTTGAAATAGGTAGTAATAGTGACTTAATATTAGAAAATACAATAACAAATAATTTAGTATGGACAATAGAAAACTTTAAAAATATAAAAAAGGGAAAATTAACTTTTCCAACGAAGTTTTCATATGTTGATGATTTGCTACCTTTAAACCATAATAAAAAAATAATAATTAGAATGAGTGTTAATCCAGAATTTATTATAAACAATGTAGAATTTGGAACTTCAAGATTAAAAAATAGAATAGAAGCTATTAATAAATTAGTTGAAGCTGATTATGATGTTGGAATATTAATTGCTCCAGTCATATTTTTAGATAATTGGAAAGAGTTATACCATGATTTAATTGTATATTTAAATGAGACATTGAGTGAAAAAGCGAAAAAAGTAATATTTTTTGAGGTAATATTTATGACATATAGTTATGTTCATAATGCTATAAATAGTGAAGCTTTTACAAATAGTATAGAAATCTTTGACAAAGATAAGATGACAGGAAGAGGTAGAGGAAAATATATGTACAAAAACGATCTTAGAAAAGAAGGAGAAATCTTTTTTAGAGATGAGTTAAGTAAATATTTTAAAAATAATAAAATTTGGTATATAGTTTAAAAATTATAAAAAGAATATAAGTTATGGCACATAAATATGAAAAGTGCTATAGCTTATTTTTGCTGTGAAATGTAACAATATATTAGTAAATATTACAAAAATTAACATAAATAGTAGACGCAAAAATGAAAATATGGTAAAATATTCCATAGTAGAAACTATAGATTTTATAAAATCTATAGCAAAAAATGGAGGAAAAAGAATGAAGTTATTTGATAAAATACCAGAAAACTTTTTTTCAATATTAGTATCTAAAAATAAAAATATCTATATAGAAGCATTATTTGTATTGGGGCAAGCCTTTGATCAAGAAATGTCAATTCCAAGAGAAAACATAATAGCGAGACTAATAAACAATTTAGAAGAACAATTCAATCAAGAAGATTTTTCAGAAGAGGATGAAGCAAATGAACTAAAAGATAATAATGTATCAAGTAAAGCATATTTTTTATTAAGAAAATTAAAATGGGCAGGATGGATTGAAATAGAGATGCAAAGAGATACATTTGAAGAAAACATAATATTACCAAATTATTCAACAAAATTTATAAAATTATTATATTCAATAGTAAACGAAAATCAAGTAGAATATAACTCATATGTATATGCTACATATGCCAGTTTAAAATTAGCAAGTATAGAAAGAGATGGAACATATAATGCAATTATTACAGCATATAACAACACAATACAATTAATAAACGAATTAAAGATGTTATACAATAGTTTAGGAAGATTTCATAAAAACATGTGTAATCAAGATAATATAAATGATATTATAAATCAACATTTTTTTGAATACAAAGAATATAGTGATGAAATAATATTTCCAAGGTTTACAAGAGATTCCGTTCCAAGATATAAAGCACCAATAAGAGAAATGTTAAATGACATATTAGCAGATAGTGAGCGACTAGAAAATACAATAACAGTAGCCAGTAAAAATAGGAAATATAAAACAAGAGATGAAGCAGAAGAAGATATATTAAACAAAATTAGAATAGTATTAGAAATATATGAAAATATTGATTTAACAATGAACCAAATTGAACAAAAAAATACAGATTATGTAAGAGCATCTGTTCAAAGAATACAATATTTACTAACAAATGATAAAGAATTAAAAGGAAAATTGGTAAATATATTAAAAAATTCTAAAAAAGAAAAAGTATTAGAAAAAATGGAAAAACAAGTAAACTTATTAAGACAAGAGTTTGTAAATAAAGATTCAATTTACATAAGAAATTCAAATGACAAAAGGAAACAAGGAAAGCCAATGGCATTAAAAGAGCAAAAGGAAATAGATGAAAAAAACTTTTATGAATTTGCAAAAAGTCTTGAAAATTTATATAGTAATAAAAGAATAAATGAATTTATGGAAAAAAATTTTCAGAACAAACCATTTATACAATCAAAAGAAATAGAATTAAAAACAACAGAAGACTTAATTTTATTAATATTAGCAACAATAAAAGCAGATAAATCTAGTAAAGCATTTTATTACATAGAAGATAGTAATGAGATAATAAATAATAATGGTTATAAAATACCAAATATAAAATTTATAAGGAGAAATTAAATGTTTGAAGAAAAATATAATAAATTAACCAATTTTGAAAAAGATAATTTTAGAAGAATAATTAGTCTAATGCTTAGCAAAACATTTATTGTAAATAGAATATATGATGCAAAACAAAACACATTTAAATATAATAGTGATTATAGATTTATTGACCGAAATATAGAATTATTTAGAGATTATTTAGAAATAGCAGGATTTAGACTAATAAAAGACAATAATTATGAAGTAATATACATAGAAAATGAATTTGGTTATAATAAAAAGAAGCTAGATAAAAATACAACAATATTTCTTTATGGATTAAGACTAAAATTTGATGAAGATAGAGAAAGTCTAAAATTAAACACAGATACAATAGTAACTGTATCAGATATTATAAATAAATTAATAGATGTTGGAGCATACAATAAAAAACCATCAGATATTGAAATAAGAACAGCATTATCAAATCTAATTAGTTTCAATATTATACAAAAGGTTGAAGGAATATTAGAAAAACCAGAAACAAAAATAATAATATTACCATCAATATTATTTGTAATAACAAATGAAAAAATAACAGCACTTAACCAATCAATTAATACATTAGAAGAAAATATAGAAGATGATGAAGAAAATGAAGAAGAAATAGGAGTTGAAGAAGAATGAAAAGTTTAAAAAGAATGTTATTAATAAATTGGCATTATATTAATAAACAGATAATAGACTTCGGAAATATAAACTTTTTAACAGGAAAAAATGGTTCAGGTAAATCAACGATATTAGATGCTTTGCAATTATTAATATTAGGAGATACAAGAGGAACATTTTTTAATAAAGCAGCAAATGACAAAACAGATAGAACACTAGAAGGCTATTTAAAAGGAGAAATTGGTGATGATGGAGATATTGGATATAAATATATAAGAAATGATAGATTTTCAAGTATAATTGCATGTGAATTTTTTGACACAGTAACAAGAAAGAGCTTTTCAATAGGTGTAGTTTTTGATATATATAAAGATAGTGATATAGAAAATCATTTCTTCTCATTTAATGATAAAATACCTGAAAATGAATTTGTAGGAGAAAACAATATACCATTTTCATACAAAGATTTAAAAAGCTTTTTTGCTAGGAAATATGCAAACAAAAACTATGAATTTTATAGTAGTAATAAGCAATATCAAGATAGTGTAAGAGGAAAATTAGGAGGATTAAATCCAAAATTTTTCAATTTATTCAAAAAAGCAGTAACTTTTACACCAATTAATGATATAGAAAAATTTATTGTAGAATATGTGTGTGATGTAAAAAATAAAATTGACATAGTAGCAATGCAAGAAAACATCATACAATATAATAATTTATTAAAACAAGTAGAGATAATGAAAACTAGAGAAAATCAATTACAAGAGATAGAAAATAAATATAATAAATATGTAGAAGAAACGTCTAACCAAAGAGAAGAACAGTATTTAATATGGAGAGCAGAAAAAGAAATAGCTATAAATGAGTTAGAAAAATTAGAACAGCAAATAAAAGATAGTAAAACACAAAAAGAAACAATAGAAAAGGAGATAGAAGATTTAGATACTGAAAGAGATAAATTAGAAAAAGAACTTAAAGAATTAATAGAGACAAGAGCTAAATCAGATGTAGAAGAAAAAAGAAAACAACTTTTAGGTGAAATTAAACAATATAAAGAATATATAAAAAGAATAGAAGACCTAGAAGAAAAAAGTATAAAATCTTTTCGAAATAATAGTTTAAAATGGAATGCAAACATTTCAAAATTAGAACAAATTAAAGATAAAATTATTGCAAAAGAAGTAGATGAACTAGATAATCTAAAAGATTTATTAAAATATATAGATAATATTAATGAAAATAATTTTGGCAATTTGGAAATTACTACAATAAGGGAAATAAAAGAAGAGATAGCAGAATTAATAAATTTAGGAAATACAATATTTTTTGCAACAAATAAGGAATATGAGATAGATTATAATAAAAAACAAGAATTAGAAAATGACATTGCAAAACTAGAAAAAGGTATAAATCCTTATGAGCAAGAATTAGTAAATTTCAAAAATCATTTAGAAAACAAATTAAAAGAAATACATGGGAAAGATATCAATATTCATATTTTGGCTGATTTATTGGAAATAAAAAATACAAAATGGCAAAATGCGATAGAAGGGTATTTAAATACTCAAAAAAAATATTTAATTGTAGAACCAGATTTTTATGAAGAAACATCAAGAATTTACCAAGAATTAGCAGGAAAAAATGAAAAAATTCATTCTTTTGGAATAATTGATATTGAAAATATACAAAAAGAGAATAAAATTGAACCAAATAATAATAGCTTAGCCACAGAAATTATAACAGAAAATAAACTAGCAAGAATATATATAGATTATTTATTAGGAAAAGTAATTAAATGTGAAACAGTAGAAGAATTAAGGAATAATAAAATTTCAATAACATCAGATTGTATGTTATATCAAGGTTATGTGTTAAGAAAAATAAATCCTAAATTTTATAAATATCCAATAATAGGAAAACAAGCTTTAGAAAAACAGAAGCAAATTAAAGAAAAAGAGTTAGATACATTAAAAGAAAAAATATTAAATGAAGAAGAAATCATTTCAGTTATGAGAAATATAAAACAAATGTCTAACTATAGTGAAGATGATATTATTCATTTTAACGAAAATATAGAAGAATCAAAGAAAAAAGAAGGATATTTATTAAATAAGCAAAAATTGCAAGACGAACTAGACGGAATGGACATGTTTTGGCTAAATAAAATATCAGAACAGATAGATCAAAAAGAATTAAAGAAAACAGAAATAGGTCAATTAATTATAGAGAAAAGTACAAATAAAGGGGATTTAGGTAAAGCTATTAAAATAATGGAAGATGAAAAAATACCAATTATAAAAGATAAGATAAAATCAAAAGAAATTCAAATTAATGAATATTATACTGATGATTGGAAAGAAACAGTTGGAGATGGAAAATATGGAGTACAAAATTTAAAGAAAACACCTGAGAAAATATTAGAAACATCTTTACGTAACATAAAAATTGCTATTAATAGAAAAGAACAAGCAAAAACAGATTTAATTAATAAAAGAGGTAATTACAACACATTGTATCAATTTTCATATAATATCCAAGATGAGAGCAATAAAGAGTTTACAGAAGAATTA
This sequence comes from uncultured Clostridium sp., assembly GCA_947646915.1. Taxonomy (GTDB): domain Bacteria; phylum Bacillota; class Clostridia; order TANB77; family CAG-508; genus CAG-269. The sequence continues at coordinate 29,488 of CANSII010000020.1, forward strand.
AAAAATCTAAAAGAAATTGCTTTACCTGAGTATTTAGAAAAAATAAATGATTCTAGAAAAAAAGCATATGAGCAATTTAGAATAGAATTTTTGGACAAGCTAAAATCTAATATAGATGAAGTAATATTACAAATAAAAGATCTAAATAAGTCATTAAGTGAGCATCAATTTGGAACAGATACATACAGTTTTAGAGTATCTCCAAAACAAGAACATAAACAATTTTATGATATGTTACGTGATGAATTATTATTAGGTGATTGGGGAATTGGACAAGAAGAATTTAATAAGAAATATGAACAAGAAATTAAAGAATTATTTGATAAAATAACAGCAAAAGATGAAAATGAAAATTTATCTCAAAGTGGGAAAAATGAGAAAAATATTAATGAATATACAGATTATCGTACTTATTTGAATTTTGACCTTATTGTAAAAGATAAAAGTGGAAATGAGCAAAGATTATCTAAAACATTACTAAAAAAATCAGGAGGAGAAACACAAACACCTTTTTATATATCTATTTTAGCATCATTTGCACAAGTTTATAGAATTAAAAATCAAGAAAATACGATAAAACTAATTGTGTTTGATGAAGCTTTTAGTAAAATGGATAGTGAAAGAATTGAAGAAAGTATAAGATTATTAAAAAGGATTGGATTTCAAGCAATATTTGCTGCACCACCTGAGAAATTGCAAGATATTCAAAGTCAAGTAGATTCTACTTTATTGGTTTTAAATCCAAAAGAACACGAAATAATAGTAAAAAAATATACAAATAAAAAAGAATGGTAAAATTTAAAAATATAATATGGAGATATAATAATGCAATATAAAAATTTAATATTAAATAAATTATTAGATAAATATGAGAAAAGTAAATCATCATATGCAGATTCTAATAGAAGAATTATATTAAAAATGCAAGAGTTAAAAGAGTATGACATTGAGAATTATGAAATAAAAAAATTATTTCATGATATTGTATATGAATTAGAAAATGAACAATTAATAAAATATTCTTGGAAACAATTTGAGAAGCGGAAATATACTTCAAGAAATTTGGCTAAATAAAGAAAATATAGATAAAGCATATACTTTAATAAATAGAATAGATATAAAAGAAAAATGTAATACTCTATTAACTTATCTAGATAAATATACATTTTCTCAAATTTGGATAGAACAATATAGGAAAGATATGATATGCTATTTAAATGAGAAACATAAAGCTAATAGTTTATTTCCATTTCAATTTGCAAAAGATATATTAAAGGTTCTAAAAGAAATTGATAATATTGATAAAAATGCAGAAATATTAAAAAGAGTTCTTAGTATAAAATGTTTTGGAGATACAAAATATTTTGAAAAAAATATTGAAAATATAATTATAAGAATAATAAAAATGTACCTATTAGATAATGAAAATCTAGATAATTACAGTAATGATGATATTTTATTAGAGGTTGGAATTTCTAAATATCCAGAAATACTAGAATTCTGTGGGGATTTAGAGTATTTTATAAAAAATGAAAAGTTAGAATATAAAAACATAACTGTTCGGAAGTTATATTAATAGCTATAATGTAAGGGAAATGTATGGATTAAAAATAAAAAATGCTAAAAAAATAATTTTTATTGAAAATAAAGCAAATTATATTAATTATATACAAAATACAAAGAAAAGTGATGAATTTGTAGTTTATCATGGTGGAATGTATAGTCCAATTAAAGGTGAATTTTTTAAAAAGCTTTATGAGGTGGCAAAAAATATAGAATTTTATCATTGGAGTGATATTGATATAGACCAACTATTAAATGTCAATAGTTAGTTTATTCAATCTTCAGAAATTTAAA
>CANSII010000021.1 GCA_947646915.1 uncultured Clostridium sp.
GGATTTCCACTTTTATGTGAAAATCCACCATAATTAAATTATAAAATTACATTGTTTAATTATGTTATATTGGAAATTTTTAAATAATTTTTCCGAAACTTCTTGACACTAATAAAAAATTTAATTATATTTACAGCTCCCACTTATTGCTAGGGTTCAACTGATTTGATTGTATTAGTATCATTTATAAATTATTTAACTTCAAATATTTTTCTATTGCATTTACATTCATAATGAAAAATTGGCTTCTGTTATCTCTTAGCAATTCTGCTAATTCAGTAATTGCTATCCATCTAATATTTCTTGATTCGTCCGTTTCTGATATTGGTTCTCCTTCTGCTTCACATATAAAATGATTACATATTAATGAATAAGCATTTTCTAAATTTTAAGTTACACAAATTGGACATAGTGTATCAATTCCATTTTTCTTTAGATATACATTAGTATTATTCCAACTTTGATTATCTTGTCCTAATCCGTGTATAAGTATGTTTTTCATAACTTTTTCCTTCCTTCTAAATTGTAAGTTGTCGAGTAGATGTAATATTAATCATTATTCAAAAAATTCATTACTAAATCTATAATTACATCTTTTTCTTTTGGATTTGATTCTGCTATCAATAATGTTAATGCTGTTAAAGTATTATTATCTATTGTTTGTTTCCCATCTTTATATAAGATTGTCCACCAAAACTTTGATAAATATTGCCTATAATTGATTCTAATCCTTTATCTCTTTCTACTGCAAATAGCGAACTTTCTTCATTAAATCTTAACTTATTTATAACTTCTATACATTCTTTGTATTCAATCTTTCTTTCATCAATATTACCATCTATTTTCTTTAAAGTTCTATTGTCATAATCATCAAGTAAATCAAGTGCTTTCGAATAATCTCCAATTACTTTTAATATTTCTTTTGCATCATTTCCTTCTAGTCTTTCATCTATTCTATTTGCTATATCAATTAGTTTTATTGTTTTTTCTAAATATTCTAATCTTCTTTGATTTACTGCATATCCTTTTATAGTATATTCCTTTAAGATTTTATTTGCCCATCTTCTGAAGATAATACCTTTATCAGATTTTACTCTATATCCAATACTTAATATCATATCCAAATTATAATATTCTACATTATAGGTCTTTCCATCAGTAGCAGTTGTCGCAAATTTTGCGACAACTGAATTATCATCTTTTAGTTCTTCTTTTAAAGCATTGTTAATATGCTTACCTATAGTCTTTATGTCTCTATCAAATAATTCTGATAATTGTTGCCTATTTAGCCATACTGTTTCATCTTTTAAATTTACCTCTAACTTTACTCCTTGATTTTCAAATAAAATAATTTCATTCTTTTTTTCGTCCATAAGAACACAATTCCAGATATTTTTAATCTATTATATGGTTTAATCAATGATACAAATAGTGCTTTATTGTCATCGGTTCTACTTTCTAAATATTTTTCAATATACATTTTGCTTTTGGCATTAAAATAGACTTCTCTTTCACTATTACCTTTTCCTAAAACAATACAACTTCTATCTTGTAAATTCAAATCTGAAATATTTAATCTTGTAAGTTCACCAACTCTCATTCCAGTAGAAATTAATAATTCAAGCATTGCTAAATCTCTTATATTAGAACAAGTATCTCTTAATTTTTCTAAATTTTCATCCGTTAGTGTTTCTTTTACTTTTTTAGCTACTTTAACTTTGTGTATTCTCCTAACAGGACTTTTTACAATATAATCTTCATTTTCTAGCCAAGTAAAGAAACTAGACATTACTCTTCTAATATTATCAATTGTAACTGTACTTATATCAGCATTTTCTTTATAATCAGATAAATATTTTCTTAAATCTTCTGTAGTAATTTCGTTTATTGACTTATCTATACTATTTAACATTTTATTAATATTATCTTTATAATATTTCAAAGTTCTATTTGAACATCCCTCAATTTCTTTTGCAGATAAAAATTGAGTTAATATTTGTTGATTATCTTTTAGTAGTTGTAATGTTTCACTTTCATTATTAAGTTTGGTAACTTCATATTCAAAAAGTAAATTTGTTAATATATTTTCTAATTTTATTCTTTGGTTATTATCTAAAAAATCTTTTGTTTTATATATTAATTCTTTGATAAATAACTCATTCAATTATATTCCTCCCTACTACAAGTAGGTAAATATATAAAGCAATTAGTAACAAATTAAAAAATAGCTATTTGCTATTGAATTTTATTCCAGTATATAAAATCCACTATTTCATTTCTTTGAAAATGTAATTTACTTGGCTTTGCTTCTTCAGAAGGATATCCAATTGGTAGTATTGCCACAGGGATTAAATTTTTAGGCACTTCATAAATTTCCACTAACTTTTTAGGATCAAAAGAACCAATCCAAGTTGTTCCAAGTCCTAAATTTTGTATTTCTAACATCATATGTGTAGTTACTATGCTAATATCAATATCTCCAAATTCTTTTCCATCATATTTATCTCTTTTATAAGAAACAGATTTATCATAAAACAGTATCATAATAACTGGTGCATTCCACCCATATTGTGTGCAACCATTTAATTTTTCTAATTGTTCCTTTTGTGTTAATACTAATATTCTTTGTGGCTGTAAATTTCTAGCTGTTGGAGCTAGCTTTGCAGTTTCTAAAATCTTTTCTACTTTTTCTTTTTCTACTTCTTTTGTGGAAAAACTCCTACAAGAATATCTTTCCTTTGCTAATTCTAAAAAATCCATATTTCCTCCTATAACATTTCTATACTTATAATTTATTGTTAATCTTATATATTTAACTTTTTATTAATAATATCATAAAATCTTTCTATTTCTCCATTCTTTAAATATTCTAATTCTATATTAAGTTCTTCATTATTTTCCATATATTTAAATAGACAATCAGAATTTTCAAAATTTATAAATTCATTAATATATTCAATTTTCTCTTTGTATTTTAATGGACAATTTTTATTAGTTACTGAGATAATTGCCATATATATTTTAAATCCCTCATATATTTGCATTTCTTTTGATACATCTTCATATATATCATAAGATTTATAAAATTCTATCCACTTTTTATAAAACAATCTTCTTAAGTGTATTTTATTTCTCAAAAATTTCATTTTTAAAGTTTCTTCATTAAATCTTCTCATATAATTATAATATGCTTTATTAATGATATAAATTGAATTTGTTTTTTTCATACACTTTAAATTAAATAAAAAATCTTCTCCAAAAGTTACATCTTTATCAAACCTAATGTCATTTTCTAATAGAAAGTCTTTTTTATATAATTTATTCCATACTACATTGAATATATCTCGTCTTCCTGAAATGCAGTTTTCTTTTATAAAACTTTTCATTTCATTTAATGTATTAATATTACCTTTTTGAGGTATATATATATTAATTTTATTATTTTCATTATATCTAGTACCTGTTATTATCAAATCTTTTTCTTTGTTTCCTATTTCAACTATAATATTTTCATACATATCTTTTTCTATAGTATCATCTGAATCTATAAAATGAATATAATCTCCATTTGCATTATCTATTCCTATATTACGTGCATTACTAACTCCCATATTTTTTGTTAAATTTATTATTCTGATATTCTTATATAATATCTTAAATTCTTTACATTTATCTTGAGTTTTATCCGTAGAAGCATCGTTAATTATTAATATTTCATATGGTTGAAAAGTTTGGTCTACTATTGACTTTAATGCTTTTTCTATATATTTTTCCTGATTATATACTGGTATAATTGTAGATATTTTATAATTATTAGCATTATTTTTCTTCATAAGCCCTCCTATTTATTTTTATATACTTTATTATTTATAATAGCAAATAGTTAATTCACTAAATAAATTACCTCCCCTACAAATTACTAGTTATCGCTTATCATTACATTATTTTAAAAAATTGTATAAAACTCTACAACATTAGTATCTTATTAATTATATTTATTCATTTAATTCTAAATTTTTCTTTTCTTCTTCTACTGCATCAATTAATTCTTTCTCAGTTGGTAAATGTAATTTATAACTAGAAGAAAATATATTTTTATTATCCTTTGGTAATGTATATTTTACTACTGTTTTATTCTTTAAAGTAGAGAGTAATATTCCAACAGTTGGATTTTCATCATCACTTTTTATTTCTCTATCATAATAATTAACATACATTTGCATTTGTCCAATGTCTTGATGTGTTACTTTTCCAATTTTTAAGTCTATTATAACAAAACATTTTAAAAGCCTATTATAGAAAACTAAATCAGGGTAAAAATGATCTTCTTCTAATGTTAATCTTACATGTGAACCTACAAACATAAATCCTTTTCCTAATTCTAGTAAAAACTCTTTCAAATGTTCTAATATATTCTTTTCTAAATCAGATTCTAAATAATTTGTATTTTCTTTAATATCAAGAAATTCGAGTACAAATGGATCTTTGACTAAATCTTTGCTTTCTTTTAATTCGTGTCCTTTTTCTGCTAATTCTAATACTTTATCTTTATTTGCTGATAATAATAATCTTTCATATAGTAATGAGCCTATTTGTCTTTGAAGCTCACGAACACTCCATCTTGAATTTATAGCTTCTTTGATATAAAAAATTTCTTTTTGACTCTTCATCAACTTTTAATATTTCAAGATAATGTGACCAACTCAATTGCGACGACACTGTTGTCGCAATTGGAAAATAGATATAAAATTTTCTCATTCTTTCTAAATTCCTTTTAGAAAATCCTTTTCCAAATTCAGCTGTTAATTTATGCGAAAGTTTTTCAAGTACAGTTTCACCATACGAAGCTCTTTCATCTCCTTGTTGAATTTCCATAATTGTTTTCCCTATATTCCAATATAAACTAAGCATTTCAGTATTAACAGTACTGTAAACTCTATTTCTACTATTTATAATAAGTTCTTTTATACTATCAAATGTATTATTAATTTCATTATTATTTATTAATTCATTATCCAAAATAATCACCTCTCTTTCTTACATACTAAATGATTATAAATTTAGTTGTATTATAACGTACCAAATTCATTATTTCTATAAATTAGTTTATATTAATCTTTATTTGTATCGTTTTTTGTTATTTCATTTATGACATTAGATTGTACTACTTTTTCCAATAAATCATTTGCTAATTTTCTTGTTTCATAAGAACTTGCTATATAATAATTTTCAGTAGTTTCAATTCTACTATGTCCTAATATATCAGCTACATCTTTGATTTCTGCTCCTCTTCTTAAAATTTGTGTGGCATAACTTCCCCTCAAATCATAAAATCTACAATTTTTTATGCCAAGTTCATTATGAATTATTTTAAAAGGATATTTTATAATATCTGTTCCTACATATAATCCATTATTTTTTGTAAATACCATTTCTACACTATTTAAATTTTTATGTTTATTTTCAAAAACTTTATATTCATTTATTTTTCCATATTCGTTCTTAATAGGTTTTAATTCATATTTTTTATACTTCCTACCATATTTCTTTTTCAATAATTTTTGTTTTCCTTTATAATTTAATAATATTTTATATAAAGTATCACATATGAAAACCTCTCTACAACTTCCTTCTGTTTTCGTTGTTCCTAAATACCATCTTCCATTTTCATCTTTTAATTTTGAATATACTGTTTTAGAAACCTTTATTGTTCTACTCTCTAAATCAATATCATCCCATGTTAATGCAAATACTTCACCAGTTCTCATTCCTGTATAACAAGCCGTTAAAAAAGCACATATAAATGTATTATTATTTTTAAATCTTAATAAAATTTTGTCAATTTCTTCTTGAGAATAAATATGCTTTATACTGTTTTTTTGGGTTCAAATGAAAGTACTTTAGAAATTTTCAATAATGACTGATTTAGCAAAAATGGTGTAATATAACTCAATTTGTATTTTCCCATTTCCTCTTTTAATACTTTAAATGTTTCTTTATATCTCTTTACTGTAGAATATTTATAATTAATTTCAAAATATTCTTTCATCCAATAATCTAAATAATCAAAATAAGACATTTGTGAATCTTTAGTGCTACCTCCGTTTATATATTCATCATATGCTTTCATTCCAGCCATTAAAGCTTCATTTTTTGCTTTAAATCCTGATTTACTAATGTATTTTCTCTTTCCATCAACTTTTGCTATTTCAAATTGATATTGATATACTTTACCACGTTTTCTGATATTTACCATTTTTTACCTCCATTCCTTTATATTCTTACACATTAAAAAAGGAATGTCAACATATATTCTATGTCTACATTCCTTTATTTTCAGCGTTTTTTGTTCGCATTTATATATATTTGTTGACAGAACGAACGGATTTTGCTAATTTTCAGTTTTTTAAAAATCTGTATAATCCTCTATTTATGCGTTTTTCCCACAACAGTTCTTATACTTTTTGCCCGAACCACAAGCTCTCAAAAGTAAAAAACTTATTGTCATTTATTTTCATTTATTAACTTTTATTACCGCCAGAACTTCGCTTGGCACAAAGAGTATTTGAAATCTATTAACATTTATTGTCTTTTATTATCTTTTATTAAAAGTTATCTAGTGCTGACAAAATGCTGACAATGTCATCTTTTCAGCTATTTTTCGACTTTTTTAGAGCCGTTTTTTACGATTTTGATTTGTTTTATTATACTTCATTTTTGCTTTTTTTACAATAGAAATGATCCTTTTTTATAAAAAAAATAAGGTACTAGATTTTACTCTAATACCTTACTCTTTATATTATATTTTTAATTTTTGACCTGCATAAATCAAATTAGGATTACTGCCTATTGTCTTTCTATTTTTCTCATATATCTTATTCCATGTAGTTTTATATTTACTTGCTATACTAGACAATGTATCGCCTTTTTGTACGATATAAATAATTTCTTTAGGTGTTGTTTTAACTCCTAATTTTTCATTTACTTTTGCTTGGATCACATTGTAATCATATCCCGCTTCTGTAAGTCTTTTTTTACGTTCTTCGCCATTATCCCAATCACCATTTATAACTTCAGCTACTATTTCATCAACAGTTTTTACAATTACTTCAGGAGTAATATTATTTGATTTTAAACTATTAATAATACCTGGATAATCTTTGTATGATTTATTCATGTCTACTCTGCCATTTATTCCTGCAACACTTCCACTAGATGTATATTGCCATAATCCATAAGGTTTTGTATAACTACAGCTACTATTCCATTGTGCTACCCATTTATCAAACCTATCTAGTCTTGTACTATTTATTTTATTCTTAAACCAGTCTAGGTTAGCATATATCATAGCATAATATCCTGCTTTTTCTAATGCTAGGCATTCTACTTCACATATATCAATACAAGTAGCATAAGACACACCATTTTTCTTTTTATATGAATCAGCATCCTCCATATCTACTATTGCAGGATAACTTAATTTATATGGTTTAATTGTATTTATGAAGTTTTGAACTTCCAATTTTGCCTCTTCTACATTTCTAGCATAACTATATAAATATGCTCCAAATGGTATGTTTAATCTTGTACATTCATCTGCATTTCTTTTAAATTGCTTGTCTACTGATTTTGTTCCATAACTTGCTCTTAATATTGCAAATTGAACACCATCTGCTTTTACCTTTTCCCAATTGATAATTCCCTGATGTGTGCTTACATCTATTCCTTTAAGTTCCATACTACTTATCCCCCTTTTGTTTTATTTGTTCCAATGTATCAATGATTACCTGTGGCATTGGTAATCCCATCGCAACCCAATTTTCTACAAGACTTATGCCTTCATTTGCTACAAAAAAGAAAATGACGATATTCCTGATTGCTCCAGTATCGCCAATTATTCTATCTAACATAACCGCTACTGCTACTATAATTAGATAGCCTACTTTTTTTATAACACCTTTGATTCCTACTTCACTATTCAATTTCTTATTAAATATGGCTTTGAACACACCTGTTAAATAGTCAAGTACGATCATCCATAGTAATATTTCTAATGCCATATCCCAACCTCCTAAAAAGTACGTTATCCCTGTGAATAACGTACCTGTAATAAAATTAATTAAATTTTTCATATTATTTTAAACCTCCTTACCAAAATACATTAGATTCACTTCTAACAGTTGTCCGAAACTGGTCTTTGTTACAGTAACTAATATAAAATGCATTCTCATTAAAATTTAAATTTACATATGCTAAATTTGCAATTGTACTTCCTGAACTAGCAATATAGCTTTCTCTTGCATTTACATTTTCTCTAGGTTTATATTTTTCAGGTAGTAGATTATTTGGAAATCCCAATTGTTGCTTTATTCTTTGTCCAAATGCTCCTGATTGCAACATGCATATAGCATGAAGAGAAACAATACTACCCTGTCGTCTAAACTTAAGTGTAAATGTATTACTTTCATTATCTTGCGACTCATATACATCTTCATCTATTGGTAGATTTTCAGCTTGTTGTATTTTCTGTTGTAGTTCTGCTATTAGTTCTGTTACTTGTGTATTTATATTTTCAAACATTGTAGGAAAGTCAATGAACACCCTTTTATCTACAAAGTTTGAAATTCCACCTGCACCTGCTACAAATCTTGCAAATTCCATCTGATATATTCCTGTAGAATTATTTACTATATCATCTTTCTGTAGTGTTGGATAATTTGCTGTTGTTCCTTTTACTATTTTAAATTTTCCCTGATTGAAGTCTGTTTCTGTATTTTCCTTTGTTAGATCTATTTCAAATGCTAAAATACAGCAAGTGTTGTCTAAATCAACCGCTACTGTTTCATTTCCCTGTACTTGTATTAGTCCTCCCTGCAATAAAAAAGCACCATCCGATATTGTAATGGTACTTTGTGTATTACTTAAACTACAGCTTTGCTTATAATGATTTATAATTCCGTTTTGACTATCTGCAAATGTATTTATAAATAATCTAAACATATCGCTTTTAAATAACTGTTCATCATAAGTCTGTCCTAGTATCAATTAAAACACCGTCCTTTCCTGATTTAGCTTATCTATGAAACCTACTCGTATATTACCAAACTTTAATTCTATAAAATTTGAATTTAGAGTTCTTGATATAGAACTTAAATAAGTATCATAAATAACCCCTTCTTTACTTTTTATTTTAAATGGCATTCCCACTTTCAGCTTGGATGTATCAAATATCTTCGAGGATACGTTTATTTTGAATTGAATCAAATGATTATATCTATTTCCTGCCATAACGTCTAATGCTGTCTGTGTCAAATCTGACTCGTTTTCTACATATCTATTTTCTACTTTTCCTAGCACTCTATTTGGATCATTCATATTTGTAGTTGTTGTTTTATCTTTTAGTAAATATAAAGTATATGTTGCTCCAGTTTCTGCTTTTACATTAACTTTTGCTGTGTAATTTTCTTCAAATACCTCTAAATAACCTGTTATATCACTTATTGTAGTATCGAATATTGCCTGCTTTATTGTTTCCTTTTTTATTTGTATTTTTAGTGTGTGTCCTTCTATTATAAAATTATAGGTTATACCATAAAGCTGTGTTGCATTGGTTATATAGGTGTGGAAGTTATATACTCCGTTTTCTGTTCTCACACTTTTTTGTATTGGTGTGTGTGATAGAACTTCTACTACAATGTATGATTTATTTAGTAATGTATCTTGTGTATTTGTGAATTGATGTTCTATGGTATATTTTATAAAATCTTCTATTCCCACATTTTTGATTAATTGTTCGTTTTCTAAAAAGATGGCTCTATCAAATATATTTGTTATATACTTTGCTGTTAAGGTGTATTTTTTGCTCCCATTTTCGTTTATAGGACTACTTATAACTCCTAGATAAGTAATAGCATTATTTTCTTTTATACAAATGATATCGCCTTTTATAGCATTTAATTTTTGAACTACTGTTATTTCTGTGTTCTTGTTTGTTTCTTCATCAATAACCATGTTTACCTCTTGCAGTTCTACTACATCTGTTATTGTAAAATTATTCTGATCAAGAAAGTATGCAATATCCATACTCTTACACCGCCTTATATCTTGGATATATAATTATTCTAGCATTTACAATGTCATTTTCTGCCTGCAGTCTAATTTCACTAATGCCACGTTTTAGTTTGAATATATTTTCATTTTGGAGGCTTATATAATCTAAATCAAATAAATTTGTTATTGATCCATTTGCATTTTGCTTTAGAATGTAGATTTCATTTTCTAAACTTGAATATAGCAACTTTTCGTTTTGATTTATAGTAATTGGTAGTTCTAAAATATTCACAAGTTTTCCATCTCTGTAAATTGCTATTTTAGGATTTATAACAGTTCCTGCAATTTCTACTTTGAATGGTGCATCTACATGACCTTCGTTGTTAAATATGATATTTCGCATATCATATGAACTAAATCTACTTGCCCATCTAAAGTTCCACCTTATTTCTCTTTCCTTTGCCTCTATTTTGAATATAGTTTCTTGTTTTTCATACCATAAACTTTTATATTCCAAAATGATACCTTCAGTTATGATCCCACTTTTTTGCTTTTCACTCTTTCCTAAACTTTGAATATTAACATCTATGTAGTATTTTTTTAATGGTTTTACTTCAAATGGTATTTGATACAATAATGATATTGTTTCAGCTGATTCTATAAAATTTACAAAGCTATTATAGTTATCATAATTTTGAAAATTCAAATCAGCTGTCATACTCCCCTGATTACGTTTTCTAATATCTTCTATAAACACATCACCTATGTTTTGGTAGTCTGTTTTATAACTATATCCTAAACCACTAGGAGCGGTCAGGAAAGCATAATTTTTTAGATCATTTAATAAATACTCTTGCCCTTTTTCATTTACAATTGCAAAGTTTCGTGTCATTTATCCGCTCCTTTCTTTTAGTTATATGAAAGACCGAATCGCCTATCTATATCCCTAAATATTAAATCTAGTTTTTCTTGACTTAAATCATTTGTATTTATCACAATATTAGGTGCTGTGTATATTTTTTCAAATTTTGAAAGGAAGTCTCCAAAGATTCTCATAAATGATAAATCATTATTTTGCATACCATCTAATATTGATTTGTTGTTTATACTCATATTGGCATTTGTTTCAAATTCTGTTGGTAGTGCATCTTGCATTTCTTCTACAACTTTATCCATTCCATCTTCAAATCCAAGACCTACACCATAAGCTAGGTTTTTACCAATTTCATCTCTAAATAGTGTTGATGGCGAATGAATACCAAAGAATGATTTTATTCCATTTAGTACAGACTCACCGAATCCCTTTATTTTATCTAATATCCAACCTGTAGCATTAGATATTCCATTCCATAAACCTTTTACTAAATTTAGACCTACCTCTGCAAGTTGCCCTAGTCCACTTAATAATCCCTTAACAATAGAAGATATGATCTGTGGTATTTGTGCTACTAATTGAGGGATTGCTTTTATTAATCCTTCAGCTAGTTTTATAATAAGTGTAATTCCTGCTTGGATAATCTTTGGCAGGTTATTTGTAATTGCATTTACTAATTTATCAATGATAACTGGTATTTTTTCTATTAATCTTGGCAGAGCATTTATAATTCCATCTATTAGACCAAATATGATATCTATTCCTGCATCTATGATTAAATCTATGTTGTCTATTATTGTTTCCACAATTAAAATAACAGCATCTACAATTGTTGGAATAAGTGTTGGTAGTGTTTCTGCTATTCCCTGTATTAGTTGTAGCAAAATATCAATTCCTGCTTGTAGTATCATTGGTAGATTTTGTAGTATTACATCCACCAGAGATGTTACTATATTTAAAACTACAGGTATAAGCGAAGGTAATGCTGTCAATATTCCATTTATTATATTTGGTACTATTTGCAGAGCAATTTGTAAAACCTGTGGTAATGCTTGCTCTAATACTGGAAGTACATTTTCTATAATCGTTCCAAATGTCTGTAATAGGCTCGGAAGTTGGTCTGATACATTTTGCACCAATGTTGTAATATTATCTACAAGCTGTGTTTTTGCCTCATCTATTTGTGCTTGATCCCCACCTAGTACCGCTTCTAATAACGTTGTTCCACTATCTAACACACTATTTACTGCAGGCATTACAGTTTTTGCAAGTATATCTGTAACTCCTGATGAAAGGATGCCTTTGAAATTAGTCCATCCCTCTTCCATCATATCTACTTGACCACTAAAAGTTCTTGATGCATTTATCATGGCATTTTCAAAACGACCACCTTCGCCAGTAATCGCTTTTAGGCTATCTTCTACCATTTGATAGTTAATTTCGCCTTTACTCATTTTGTCTTTCAAACTTTCCATGCTCTCGCCAGTTCTTTGGCTTATTTCTTCTAGTGGATTAAATCCTGCATTTATTAATTGTCTCAAGTCTTGCCCATTTAGTTTTCCTGCACTAGATATTTGTCCCATTGCATAACCTAGTGAGTTCATTTTTTCCATGTTGCCCTGTGATACATCACCTAGTAATTTTGTTATTTCTATGGATTTATCTGCCTCGATACCATAAGCCATCATTTGCTTTACAGTATCTGCCATGCCTTCTATTTCAAATGGTGTTTCTTTTGCTGTTTTCTTTATTTCATCCATCATTTCGTTTGCTTTATCAGCTGAGCCAGTCATTGTTTGAAAACTCATAGCATAATCTTCAATCATTGAATTGTATTTAACACCATCTGATAAAGCACCAACGAATGATTTACCCATTCCTAATACTGCATTTGATAAAGCCTTTATTCCACCAATTATTGCCTCACTTATTAGATTTGCCTTTATGATGTCACCTAATGATAGAGCACTTTTTCCTGCATCATCTGTGCTGTCACTAAACTGCTCCATACTATCTGCATTTTCTTCTGTAGCTTTGCCTGACTCTTTCATCGCCTGTTCGTTTTCTTCTACTTCGTTGTTCATTTTGATAAGTTCAGCCTCTGCTTTGTTTAGTTTGGTTTGCCAGTCTAGTGTTTTATTACTATTTTCGCCATATTCAGTTTTTGATTTTTCCAATGCTTGTTTTAGAGTATCGACTTTTTCTTTTTGCTTTTCTATTTGTTCATTTAGAACTTTATTTCTAGCAGTTAATCCTTCCACAGAAGTATCGTTTTTACCATAAGTTGCTGTTACTATCTGCATTTGTGATGCCATTACTCTTAATTCACTTGTTATCTGTTGTAGTGCTTTTCTATATTCACTTTCGCCTGTTAATTTAACACTTCCACCAAATGATCCTGCCATTTATAAACACCTACCTTCATTCAAAGATAGGTATTAGGTAACTACTGCACTTCTGTTTGTGAGTGTTCCTTACTCGATTCTTTTTGTATTTTTATTATTTTTTTACATCTTTGACATTTTATTTCCCCCAGTATATGATCTACAAATATGAGAGTGTTGTCACATACTGGACATTTTACCTTTTCCATTTGTCCTCCTAGTCTGGTATCCATTCTTCGCTTTCCATTACTCTTTGCTCTAACTCTGAATAAGATACACGTTTTAATTTAAAATCATATTCATTTTTGTAATGCCTGTACAATTTCATTAATTTTGCAAACGTCATGTGTCCTACAGCTTTTTCACTAAATCCTAGTAAACAATGCCCAATATATAAAATCCACGAGAAATCAATTATTACTTTTTCATTCTCGTGGACTATACATTTTTTGGTGCATCTGTTTTTGTACTTGCTACTACATTTTCGCCAATTTTACCTGCAACAGCTGTTATACCTAATTGTGTTATAATTCTTCCTACTTGCTTTGGATTTAGCATTTCTCTTTTTTCTTCTGCAGTTTCATTTTCTATTTCCAAACCTTCGTTTAACATACTACCAAGACCAAACTTCAATGCTTTTATGCTAGGCTCTTTTGCTTTTATAAGTGCCATCCATTCTTCTAAAGAGCCATATTTGTCTTGTATATCTTCCATTACATTTAATGTAAATATTAATGGATATTTTGTTCCATCATCCATTGTTAGATATGTCATTTTTTCTTTCATAATTTTTAATTACCCTCCTCTTCCGATGGATTTTGTGATGGTGCATTTGCTGGCTGTACAGTTGGTGCTTTCATTAAATCATCAAGATAGCTTTGTGCATCCTCATCTGTGTCAAATGTTTTATGTCTTTCCCATATCATTTTTGTTTTACCATCAATTGTTTCTGCTTTTGAAAAGATAGTTCCTTCTACAGATGGTGTTTGAAATTCTATACCATCACCTTTAGTTTTTCCATCTGTTACGAATGGCTTAAATTGTACTTTTGGAAAGAACTCTGCTTTGTATTTTTTTATATTATTTACTAGCTTTACAAGTACCCTACCAAAACCGAACGAATGGTGCTACATCATCTGTTGTTTTGATTACCTCCCCTGTTGTTTCATCTTTTTCATGACCTAAAAGAGGTGCAAATACTGTGTCACTATCTTCATCAACAGTAAGTGTTAATGTTCCTTTTGTGAACTCTTGTGCTTTTTCTGATAATTCATCATCAGAGTAAAGTTCCGCCTCTGCAATATTTAAACTTGCTTTACTTTCAATTGCTCCTGCAAGTTTCTTCGCTCCTGTATATGCATCATTTTCAATTGGCGAATATTTGAAATGTCTCAATCCTATTTGTGCCATAATTTTATACCTTCCTTTCCTTTACAAATGATATCGTTTTATGATAGTAACCTGTGTCCTGTTCATACATATCAGGACTGTCACCATCCCATGTAAAATCATTTGCTAACATTTTATTTTTAATTTCTTTTATAATATTTAGGTAGTTTCCTTTTGTGTAAATATCTATATCGATGGAATCTAAACTGTATATTGTTATATCATCACTAGCTAGTGTTGGATCATTTCCTATGCTTTGGTATGTGAGATATGTTTCAGCTTTTCCAAAATACTTTATAAATGCAATTGGAATTTTAACACCATCAACTATAAAGTTTTCAAATATTTTTTCTATTTTCTCATTCATAAGCTACTCCTTTGGTAGATATTCATCTTGGACTTTTTCCATTGCTTGTTCTATTTCTGCCTTTTTTCTAAATGCAGGTCGTAAAAATGGCTTTTTTGCCTCACCATTTGATGTTCCAAATTCTCTCGCCATTGCTTTTAGTGGATTTGCTATTCCGTTTCTGTCATACCAATAAAAACCTACTTTTGTTGCTATTTCTTCATTGCTGTTTTTATATGGTCTTGTTATAATAAGGGATTTTTCCAAATCACCTGTTCTACGATGTAATACTTTTCCCATATTTGATTTTATATTGTTATAAACTACTTTTGCTCCTGCCTCTGTCATCTTTTTCATCATGTCAGTTGCTCCAAGATTTAACTCTTCAAACTGCCTTATTATTTCAATAGGTAGTTCTTCTGTGATTTTTGCCATTATTTCTTTACCACCTTTGCTTGAATTTCTAATTCTATGCCTTTTTCATCAATATCGTTTAAGTATTCAATAGAATATGTTTTATTGTTGTATTTTACAAACATTTCTCTTGTTATTTCTACTTTTGGAAACCTTATCGTAAAATTTGTATATGCTTTTTCAAAGTCAGAGTTATTTTTGATTAAAGTATAACCTTTTGTTGTTTTAACAGATGCCCAAGTGTTAAGTATAACAGTTTCTACTGGTGGCTTTTTGAAACCTGCTTTGTCTACTTCGCCATCAATAGAAACTATTGTTATTTTCCTGTTATATTTACCTGCATTGATCATATTAGATTTACCGAGTGCATATCTAAAATTGTGCTTACTGTGTTGTTTATGCTACCTTTCTCAATATATAAGGCTCTATTGTCATACATATCTTGGCATAAGATATACACCGCAATAATAAAATCTTGGTATATATCTAAATCTTTCTGCCCTGTGTAACTTTTTATATAACTCTTACTTACTTCTAAAAACATATTCAGTTCTTTTAGTTCCTGCTCTGTTGGATCTGCTAGGTGTAAATATTCAGCAATGCTCTCTTTGGTTATTTCACTAACTTTTGTTACATCTGCCATAGATTACACCTCTTATTCCCCATCACCAGTATTTTGACCTTTATTTTCTACTTGTTCAGATGGTGTTGTTCCTGCCATTACTAATTTAGAGATTTTTTGTGCATCTTGTACTTTGCTATCTAATTCTACATATCCTACAATACCTACAGCATGTTGTGTTGCAAATTTCTCTCTTAATACTTCGATGTTTATATCTTCCCCTAGTTTAACAGCAAGTCCTGACATATCGCCATAATATGCTACTGTGTTTCCTGCACCAATTTTTGACATATTATCTGATGTATAAACATCTTTTCCAAGTAAGGTGTATCCCCATTTAGCACTAAAATCCCTATTTAGTAGATAGTTTCCTTCGCTGTCTTTTAGCTTTCTGATATTGTTTCTTGTTCTTCTGTTCATGATCCATATTGCTTTTGCTTGATGCATATCAGGAACTTCATCTTGTGTGTCTATTAAGTTATCTGATGTAATTACTGTTTGACTTCCTGCTGTTACTTGTTGTGTAACACCTCTTAAACCTGTGATTTTTCCATCAGTTCCAATTAATAATTCCTTTTCAATAAATCTTGAAATGCTCTCTGCCATTTTATTTACTACGAATGTTACAATATCAAATTTAGAATTATTGATTAATGATTTAGAAACTTTTGTTAATGCTCCTGCTAAATATCCAGTTAAACTGATATTTGTGAATTTACCTGATGTGCTTTCTAGGTCTGTAAATTCTGTTGCATAAGCACAAGTTATACTTTGTGTTTCTTCATCATAAAGTGGAATTGTTAAAGTTCCATTTACATTGTATCTTTCAGCTAGTTGATAAACTGGACAGATATCTACTACTTTTGCTATGATTCTGTCTGCAATGCTTGATGGAATTACTGCACCATTATCAGTTGTTGTTAAATTCACATCTGCTCTTTCTTCTACCCTTCCTCTAATGTAATTCTCAAATGCTCGTTCCTCGTTTATTGCCCTTTGTTCCGCTTCTTTTTGTTCTTTATCCTCTTCATCTTCTTTTTCTGATTCAGGCTCTTTTTCTTCTGTTAGATTTCTACCTTTCTTTAATTTTTCGATGGTATCAAGTATGGATTGAATTGTTTTTTCTAACTCTTCAAACTGTGCTTTTTCCTCATCTGTGAACTCTCTTTCTTCTGTTTTTACTTTGTTTAATAAACCTTCCATTTCTTCTTGAGCCTTTGCTCTTCTTTCTTGTAATTTTTTTAAATACATAAACTTTACCTCCTTAAATTTTTATAAAAAAATAACAGCCTTTTTATTCAGCTGTCTGTTTTAACGAATTAAGTTTTAATTCATATAGTCTATTTTGATATTTGTATAATTCTGCCCTTTCTTCTTTGTCTGGTGGCTTTTCTTCTGTTGTTACTTCTGTTTTTTCTTCTACACCATCTCGGTATTCAATAACAAATGTCTCGTTGTCCCTCATTTCAATACTTGTGCCATAATATGCAGGCTGTTTTCTATCATCTAGCACAGAAACTTCCAATAATTCCAATTCTCTGATTGTTCTTTCTTCTAGTCCCTCTTCATTGTTTTTTCTGTCCTCTTTTACTGCCCTAAATCCAAACGACCAGCCTCGTAGCTTGCCTTTTTTTGCTTTTTCGATTAATTCTTTGTCTGTTACTTGAATTTTTGCATGTAGCCCAATATTGTCCTCACACAGAGTTGCTGTTCCATCACTTGTACGAGCAATAACTCTGTCATAATCATGATTAAGTAATGCTAGTACATCTTTATTCTTCTCTAATGCTCTTTGAAACACACTAGGCATAATCTTTTCTATGAATTTACCTCTAGTATCATATAGCACTTTTGAAAATCGCTCTACTGCATTTACATAGCCTTCAATAATTGCTGTTTCATTCCTGATTTGTATTTTCATTTGCTTTCTCACCACCCTTCGTATTTTTTATTGCATCATCTAGTGTACTAAACACAGAACTTGTATTTGGTACATAGTATTGTTTGGTTTTTGTATCATAAATTACTTGTGCTAGATTAAATGAAATGGTATCAAGTCCATCTATTTGATCCATATCTTCTAGGTATCTGATTTCATTATTTGTTATAAATCCTGTATCGTGTGCCACTTTGTATGCCTCATATCTTGCTTTTATATCACCTTTTGTAATTTCTCTTGTGTCAAATGCAAAATACAATGATTCCTTTTCATCTTCTAGCAGGAAGTTCCTATTTAGTGCTGTTTCAAATGCCTTTATAATTGGCATGATAGCCTCTTTTATAAACAAACTGTAATCCTCATGGATGTGGAATATTGCATTTATTTCATCATTTAGTGTCTTTTTACGTTCATTCAGTTGTAGCTCTACTCCTGTAGAACTCGCCTCTTGAAACTTTGTGCCGTTGTTTAACACCATTACATTTTCAGAGTTATCAGAATATAACCTTCGCCATGATCTCCTTAATGTTTCCATTTCTGTTTCGCCTAGTTTCTTTTCAGCTGTTAGAAATCCCTTTTTGACACCGCCTTTTCTTACTAGATTTAATTCAAATAAAATGTTCTGATAGGCTGTTTCTATTGCTTTTGATACCTCTTCAATTAATCCTACACCAGTTATTCCATCTTTTGTGTTTCTTAATAGCACTAAAAAGTCATGTAGTTCGTATGGCTTACCCATAATTAAATACTGACCATCTTTATTGATTGGATCAGTATTTTTCCTGTGTCCTACATGAATTGCATCCACATAATGTAGGCTTATATATTTTGTATGCCTCTTCTTTATATAAGCAAACCCACCTTTGTCTAATAAATAGTCTTGAATAAGTGCTTTTTTAAATTGAAAACTATCTAATGTGTCACCAGTTTCATTGTTTAATAAAAACACTCTATGGTCATCGTTTATTTGTTGTATTTCCTTTTTGCCATCTTCTGTTACTGTTTCTTTATATAAATAAATTGGTAGCATTGCTATAATACTACTAATTTTATCTACTGCAGATGAAACAATAGGAAGTGACAATGCCTGTTCTTTTGTAATTGGTGTATTAGTTATTAATGCACGAAGGAGTCCATCAGAAATATAATTTGTTGTATCCTCTGTAGTTTCCGTTGTTTCTGTTGTAGACTCCTCTCGTTTTTTAAATATATTTATTTTTTCTAGTAATTTCACATGCAATCACCTCCATTCAAAAAGCACCTACCTTCACAGTAAGTGCTCTAATATATTTTTTTATTTATTTACTATAATTGCAGGATTCATAATCAAAATAGAATCACAATCCCAACCATATATTTTATAATATAGTTCACTATCTTCACTTATCAAAACTTCTATTGCATCATATTCTTTGGATAGTTTTTCAAAATCCAAACAAGCCCATGACCTACACATGATAGTGCATTTTTCATTTCTTGGTAGTTTATCTAGCTGATCACAATTTGTAATGGTTAGTATTTTGGCATCTTCCTTCAAAGAAAAAATAAATGATTCTTTTAAATCATCTGTGCCATATTCATTAGATAAGCACCAGTCTTTCCAACCATACTCTGCATCTACTCTACTTGCCCATAAACCACCGTTTGGTTTTGTAAATTCCTCTCGATTTGTAATCTTAACAAATTTATCTATATCAAACTTTCTATGCCCATAATGTATATATTCCATCTTCTTACCTCCAGTAATGACATTATACCATACTTTTTTCTAAAATTGAACAAAAAAGCCTGTATCATTTAAGAAACAGTCTTGTTGTAATAAATATACACTATTGATTAATGCTACTACCATATCTACTTTTCCACTACTTTTCTTTTTTGTAACATATCTATTCATATTTGTATCAAAGGTACATCTAGCATTTTCAAAGTTAATTTCTAGCAATCTATTATTTTCATACATAAACTGGTTATTTACTATTTTTTCATATAATAGTTTCGTTGGTGCATGAAGTGTGTCGGAATGCTGTCTTATTTGTACTGTATTATATTTAGTGTCCCATTTTTGTGCAGATGATAAAGCATTATACCTATCATATCCTATTGCCATAATAGTTACATCATACTTTTCTTCTATTGCAAAAACAAAATCTTCTATTACTTTATAATCTACTGTTTTACTGCCACAAGCAATACATTTCAATTGCTTTATAAAATCATAATAGTTTATTTTTTCAAACCTGTTCTTTTCTTCGATTCTATCTTCAGGAATAAAAGCAATAACATCTGCTAAGATGTTTTCATCTTCTTCTGATGTTATTGCTACAGCACAGTTATCATTTGTCATAGATAAATCCACACCAATATACACTTTTCTTCCTGACCAGTTTATTTTTGCAGTTCTACAAGCAAGTACACTATTGATATCGACAAAACTTTCTGTTCCTGCACCTTTGTAAATAATATTACAATGTTTTGTAAGGAAGTTCTCTCTTACATTTTCCATTGCTATTGCTTTCGCACGTTTTTTGATTAGATCTTCCCATATTTCAGGTATTTCCAAAGCTACTGGATTAGAATGTTTTAGAACATCATCATTTTCTGTCCAGTTTTGTATATCATCAGGCTCGTAAAGTAAAGCAAATATTGTCTCGTCATTTTCTAAACCATCAAGTACCCTTTTAGCATAGTTTACTTCAGGCTCTAATGGATTATCTATGCTAGGATATTTGGTAGAAATAATACATCCTAGTTTATTCAGTATATTTAATTGTCCTGACCTCATGGATTCTATTGCATAAGAGTTTGGTAATGCTCCTACTTCATCTGCTAAAAACACATTTGGAAGTTTACCATCTAGTCTTGAACTACTGTAATTTAGCGGATAGTACTTGCTTTCTGTTAAATTACATTGGATGTAATCTCGTAGGATTTTAAATCTCTTTTTAGTTCCATACTCATAAATTAATGGACTTGATTTTAATGTTTCTTCTATTGCTGTTTTTACTTCACGAGATAGACTTCCATCAGGTGCTACAGAGTAGAATTTAGAAAACTTTGGCTCTATTAGGAATAGTAAAATAAATATTGTTGCTATTGTATATGTTTTGAAGTTCTTTCTTGCTATTTCTAGTATTGCTGTTTCATACCTTCTTTTGTTTGGATTATCTTTGTGAACTATGCATAGAATTGATATATAAAAGAGCCATTGATAATCGCATGAACATTCATAAAGGCTTTGACCTGCTTTTAGTCCTCTTGGCATTATCAACAGTTTTAGTAAATTTTCTATTTGTACTACTTTTGTTTCATTTATACAATACTTTTCATTCTTACCATCAGCAATTCTTATAAAGTCTGCACATTGTTTTTTCACATATTTAGGTGCTATGATATTTCCCTGAACTACATTTTGTGCATATTTATATGCTTTGTTATTTATAGCGATTCGCCTCTTAATATTTTAAGTAGTGGATCATCTTCTGCATCATCGCTTGTATCATTTCTTAATGCCATTATTATTTTAATTAGTGTTGATACTGTTTTGTTTGCACTATCAGTAGTTCTATTATAATCACTAATTGCAGGATGTGAATAAACATTTTCTCTGCCTCGTACATATTCCTTCTTAACAAGCACACCATCCTTTTTTATTTGCTTTTCTAGGTCATTTGCTATTTGTATTTGCACCTGATACCTTTTGAAAGTTGTTATAAAAAAGAAGTTCTGTTCTACACCATGTTTTTCTGCAATTTTCAATATTTCCTGTGCTTGCTCTGTCAAACTTAACTTTGCCATGTTACCACCTCTTTCCAATACAAAAAAGAGCCCTAGAGCCCTTTTTTATTTATAATTTTGTTATTGCTTTTTCTTTGATTCTTTTGCTTTCTTATCATATTCTAAAACAATATTCATAATTTCTTGTATTAATTTTTCATCATGTCCCAATGCTATATCTAATGCCTCTTTAAGTCCACATTCGCTACATATTTCTGTTTTGTTGTCTTTTCTTGATAGAGCAGGATGATTATTAAATTCTTTTTTACAGCTTGGACATATCATTTTGTGTTTCCTCCTTTGCTATTTTTTCATATCCTAAAATAGAATTGATAAATTTTCGTGCTTTCTTTTTATCAGGCTCTATTGTTGTAATTGCCTCTACAATTACACATTCAATACATATTTTTGTTTTGTTATCTTCTATTGATATTACAGGAGGATCATAAAATTCCTTTTTACATTTTGGACATATCATTTTAATTTTCCTCCTCTTCATCAAGTGGTTTCCAATAATTATTTTTGCTTTTATCTATTACCCTGTGCCAGTTATTTCTTTTTAGCATATCATACATGGTATTTTTATGTGTTGGCTCTTTTGTTTTTTCCTCATAAGCCTTTTGAATTTCTTGTCTTGTTACCTTTTCGCCTTTTTCTGCTCTTTCCTTAAATGGTGCTAATAGTTCTGTTTCTTGCTCTGCTGTTAATTTTCTATTGTATGCAGGTGGTCTTTTTCTTATTGGTGGTATTTCAGCTCCCTGACTTTCAGCTAGTGCTATTTCTAATGGCATTGTTTGTATATGAAAATCTCTGTAACCCTGTTTTATAATGTTGTAGTAATGTTCGCTTGGCTCTGCTATTCTTCCTGTGTTCATTACATAGACCATTCCAATTTCATCTTTGCCTTTTATTTTTAATTTTATATATTCCTTTCGATATAGTCTTGGATAGCCTTCATATCTGTCTAGTGACCTTTCACAACTTTCTGTTATTGACCATATTGCTACTGGTGTTCTTGCTCCTTTGCATTCTATAATATTTGCTACACCTCTAAATTCTAATTTATAATCCTCTAGTATATATTTTCCCAAAGGTGTCGCTTTTGGACACCTCATTGCCATTTGTTTTATATTCATATTACTTCCGTAAGCTATGTATAATTTCTTCATTCTATTTTTCCTCCTTTTTCTTTTTATTTTTCTTGTATCTTGGATCATCGTATCCGTACCTCCAAGCTGATGAGCCATCTAGGTGTTTTATTAAGTGGTCTCTGTAGTTTTTATATTCTGCTCCAATAAATCCAATTCTATTTAAATATACTCTCATGGCGAATTTTTCGTTTTCATCTTGTGATTTTTTACTACTTGCTTTTGTTTGTGTTAGTGCTTGGTGGTTTAGTGCTAATGCAAGTAATATGTAGGCTTTTATTTTTCCTGCATGAAGTGTTGAGTTAAACCCTCTTAATTCGACTGTTCCGTTTGTAAAAAAGCTGTGTAAGTTTAGTAGATGGTATCTGCTTTCATGATAATGGCGATGTTGTCCTGCATTTCTTTCGTTGTACCAAATGTCTTTGATGGCTTGCATAGTCTGTGGTTTTCTTGTTTTTATTTTTCTTACCAATTCTTCATCCATCTTTTTGCAATATCTCATTCTTGCAGGCTCTATTTGTAAGGCTTTGTAAAACAAATCGTTTTTACTTGCTATTATTTGAATGAAATTTTTAATGCTCCTTACTGTGTGATCTGCTCCATCTAAATGTATGTGTATTCCACAAGTGCTGTTTGTAAAGCCTCCTGCTCCTCGTAGTTCTCTTGCTAGTGTTTGTATGCTGTCAAAATCATTTGCTGTTAATATTGGACTCACTACTTCGACTTTGTAAATGTCTGATGCTGTTCCACCTCTTTTTTCTGCCCTTAAACTTGAATCGCTTACTATCTTCCAAACTCTGCCGTCAGGTGCTGTTATTTTTCTTGTATCGTATCCATCATATTGTCTTGTTATTTCGCCACCCATGACCTTTTTTACTACTTTTGATGCCTTATCTCTTGTTATTCCTGTCAATTCGATTTCTATTCCAAATCTCTTTGTTAACATAATTTTTCCCTCCTTGTAGTACACATTATGCCATACAAACACACTTATATCAAGTGTTTTAGCGATTATATATTATTCCAATTTATTGAATTTTTTAATTAACAAAGTGTCCAAATTGAGCCAGTTTTTCATAGCATATATTTTTCAAATTTAAATCTTTTATTATATTTTGTGGCTTACATTCTTCATAATATTTGCTATCTTCTTTTACAAAATAACACCCTTTATCTGATTCAATATATATAGCAAGTGGTTTTTTAACACCTATTGCATAACTTAATTGAACTTGACACCACTCAAGATTATTTTGTTTCAAAATTTCTTTTGCAATTTCTCGTGATTTATATGCACCGCTACGATCCACCTTTGTTGGATCTTTTCCACTAAATGCACCACCGCCAACTTTTGCAAATGAATGATAAGTATCAACTACAATTTTTCTACCAGTTAGACCGCTATCCGCTTCAAATCCACCAATTTTAAACTTTCCTGTAGGATTTATTAAATATTCTTCTATTTCAATATTGTGTGTTTTACAAATCTCATCTGCTATTGATCTTATGATTTCATCTGTTGCTTGCCTTTCTACTTCTGTGTTTTGGTAACATATAGTAAGTGTCTTTATTTTTAATAATCTCATACTGTCATCATAGTATCCTGTTATTTGTGCTTTTCCATCTGATAAAAATCGAGAATCTCTTTTTCTCAATTCATCGTATTTAACACTTAATTGCTGTAGAATAACCATTGCTTTTGGTAATAAACTAGTAGTTTCATTACATGCAAATCCAAACATCATGCCATTATCACCTGCTCCACCAACTGTGTTATTTGTTCCTAGTGCGATGTCTTGGCTTTGGATTCCGATGTTATTTATGATGTCATAGTGTGTGGGATAACCGACATCTCTTAATACTCTCTTTGTTATTTCTTCTACACTTATTTTTGCTGTTGTTGTTACTTCGCCTGTTATAAATATTTTCCCTTTGCCACCTGCAACTTCAATTCCACACCTACTGTCTTTATCTTGTTTTAAGCATTCATCTAATATAGCATCACTTATTTGATCACACACTTTGTCAGGATGCCCTCTAAATACAATCTCATTTGAATATAATTTCACACTTTTATTGTTCATTTTCTATCTCTATCCTTTCTGCTTGCTCGCCTGTTAGCTTTTCCCAACGAGCAATAATAACATCAACATATCTTGGATCAAGTTCCATTGAATATGCTACTCTTCCGTTTTGTTCACAAGCGATTACTGTTGTTCCACTTCCTGCAAATAAATCTAAAACAACATCATCCTTCTTGGTGTTATTTTTAATTAAATAATCAAATAGTCCTACTGGTTTCATTGTAGGATGTTCTTTGCTTACACTTGGTCTATCAAACTCTAGAACTGTGGTTTGCCTTCTGTCACTTGCCCATAGATGACTTGCACCTTCTTTCCAACCATAAAGACATGGCTCGTGTTTCCAATGGTAGTCTTGTCTGCCCATTACAAGTGTGTTTTTACACCATATCAAGCATTGTCTTACTTTCCATCCGATGTCATGACAAGCACCTCTAAAATTGTATCCCTCTGAATCTGCATGCCATATATAGAACACAGCACCTTCTTTCATTACTGTATTGGCATTAAAAAAAGACACTTTTAGAAATTCTCTAAATGTATCTTCATCCATATTATCATTTTGAATTGTTAAACCTGTGCCTCCCTGATAGTCCACGTTATATGGTGGATCTGTCAAAAACAAATCAACTTTTGCACCATTCATTAATTTTTCTACATCGTTTATGTCTGTACTATCGCCACACATTAAATAATGCTTGCCTAGTTTATAAATCTCACCCTTTTTTGATTTTGGCTCTTCTGGTACAGTTTCATCGAACTCATCTTCTATTACTTCCGTTTCATCCATTCCAAAATCAAAGTCATCCATCTCGAAACCTGTAAGTGAAATATCAAAATTAAGATTTTGTAATTCTTCTAGTTCTATTTTTAACATTTCTTTGTCCCAGCCTGCATCTTCAGCTAGTCTGTTGTCTGCAATTATATAGGCTCTTTTTTGTTCTTCAGTTAGATCTTCAATAAATAAACATGGTACTTCTTTCATTCCTAGTTTCTTTGCACCAAGTACACGACCATGTCCTGCTATTATATTAAACTTACCATCTACTAACACAGGATTGATAAATCCAAACTCTCGCATTGATTTTGCTATTTTTTCTACTTGCTCATCAGAGTGTGTCCTCGCATTATTTCTATATGGTATTAATTTTTCAATCTTTACATTTTCATATCTTCTCATAGTCTTACCTTTCCTTACACCTAAAAAACGTGTAAAATTAAAAATATAAAATCGCTCCATTTCAATACTTTGCTGTCATATTTTCCAAAAAACTCACGGAAATATTTTTGCGGTGTGAATTGTTATGAGCGGTTGGGTGGATTTTTTTATTTCATTTATTTCCATTTATGGCAGGGGGGATCATCTTTTCCGCCTTTTCTTTCACTATTTTGAAATCCACATCTTCAGGAGTTAGCATTTGTAAAATTTCAATTGGAATTGCTCCTATTTCTGCTAGATGATGATGGTATGCACAAAGAGTAATTAAATTGTCATCATCCAATCTTTTATTGAAGTCTTGCTCCAATGATACAATGTGGTGTACTTCTGTTTTGTTATAGTTATATACATGTGTGGTATGGAATAGATCTGCCCTGCAAACCTTACACAAATATTTGTCCCTTTCTTTGATTTGCTTTCGCTTTTGTTTCCACTTGTATTCATTCCTAAATCTGCTTGCTTGTGTATCCTTTTTCTTAAACACTCTACCTTTGTTACAGATAGTATTGATGTCATGGATTCCACCGCATCTATTACAACTCTTCAGCATAAAACTTCCCTTCTCTCACATAAAAAGAACAGCCACTTCGTTTGAAATGACTGCTCTGTTATTTATTGCTATTATATATTTTAACATTATATATTTTTAATTACTAGGTAATTTCTAGGTAAGTTTTAGGTAATTTACTATTTTATTACATTCTACATTTATTTCTATATATTTAGGATTTAATTTTTAGCAATATGTATTTTAGCAAAATAATCTCTAATTTCTTTTACTGTTACTACTTTTCCATGAGGCATAGTTCCTATAAATTCATCATAAGCTGTTGATAGTGCAGAACTCATATTATTCACATCTATATCTACCTCATTTGTATTTTTTGAACATTTAGTTATATTCTTACTTTCTTTTACCATAGCATTAAAATTTTGTTTAATTTTATCCGCCATAGTTACTCATATTCCTTTCCTAAATATAATTTTTTTACAAGATAAATTGTAATTTTGCAGTTAGATGTTATACATAAATCCAACTTCACAATAATTCTTTTCTCCAATTTCAATTACTCGTTCTTTGATAATTTTTCCACCCATTTTAGTATAAAACTTTTTAGATGGCTCATTATCTTTTAAACACCATAATATCATCTTTGTTTTATTTTTGCTCTTAAACTCATTTATAACAAATTGAAATAGTTTTGTTCCTATACCATTGTATTTTAAGTTTGGCTTAACATATAGTGCTGTTATCTCACAATCTATGTCTTGCATATCTGGTGTAAATTCATTGTTATAAGTATATCTACAAAATCCTACTATTTCGTTTTCAAACTCTGCTACTATAAATCCATTTTTCTGATAATTTACTTTAAATCTTTCTATCTTTTCTTCTTTGTTCATAACATTTAAAATAGCATCATCTATGATTCCTTTATATGCTGTTTTCCATCCATTAACTTGAATATCTGCAACACTTGGAATATCTTTTTCTGCAACATTTCTAATTATAATATTTTCCATATTTTATCACTCTTTCAAATTGTAATTTGTATGTTATCTATCTTCTATAATTTTCTCATTAAATCTTTCTAAAAATTCTTTTGAATTTTTCCAAGTTAAACTTCCATCTTCTTTTGTAAAATTATATCCAGACAGTTCATATAATGCGTAGCTACATATATATTCATATAATCCAGCCTTTTCACTTTTATATATAATAAAATATAGTGGTTTCATAGCAGGAGTTCCAATATTTAATACATTCTTATATTGTTCTTTTTTGAAAATTCTTGTCCAACCTTCTTCTAATAATATATTTGGATTTTCTCTTTCTTCTTTTGTTTGTTCTTCAATCATTGATTGAATTTCTGTTGCAATCAATTTTAAAATTTCTTGGTCTACATTTTCAAAAAGCATTTCCTCGTTAACTCCATCAGCTGTAATTTCTTCCCAAGTAATTTCTTTAGGACTATTATTTTCATCATTATTATATTTATCTATTATTTTTAAAATTGTATCTAAATCTTCTTGCGTGATTTTTGCTTGTTTAATTCCTTTTTGTATTTCTTTGCAACTCTCTTTAAGATAATATACTTCATCGTTCATTGTTATTTTGTGAGTATTTATTCCATTACATATTTCTCCATTATATTTTGAATTTAATAATATATTTTCTATAATTCCTATGTCTTTTATATCTGTAATAGTAATTGTTTGTCCTTCATATTCAATTTCAATAATATCAGCTTTTGGTAATTCATATTTCATAAACCAATTTCCCATTTTTACACCAATATTACTTTCATAAGACTCTTTTGGAGATACTCCAACATAACGAACTACTTTATATCCTAATCCCCAATAAGTTACTTTACTTCCATCATTACTAACTATTTTTATACAATACTTTGGCTCATGTCCTGTTCCTACTCTACCACTATCTACATAGTTTGTAATAATCCCTGCAATTATGATTACTCCTAAAATTACACCTATCATTATACATATTTTCTTTTTCATAAAATACATCTCCTCTTCAAATTTTAACCTCAGTAGCAATTTGTAATTTAGCGAACTAATCTCTTTATTCTCTCAACATAATCATCTGCATGATTTATGCTAATATCCCCATGATAATATCCT
>CANSII010000022.1 GCA_947646915.1 uncultured Clostridium sp.
TTAAAAATTAATTTTGAAAATTTTTTATGACATTTTCAAAAGTTATTGACAGTAAAAATTTATTTAAGTTTTGATTTTTTGCAAAAATATAATATTTAGAAAAAAGATATATATTTTGCAGTTCCGTTTTCCAAGGCGTTTAAGAAACTGAAAATTCAAAGTATATAAACACACTATAACAGGTTAAAGTGAATAACGACTCGCTGTCAAACTCGATTTATAATATATATCTTTTTTCTATAATAAAGTTTTAAAAATAAAAAACCGAAACTAAAAAATATCAAATTTTATTGAAAAAAATCTAAAAATTAGATATAATGTTGCAATAAATAACAATGTAATAAAAACAGAGAGGGGTAAACATAAATGTATGAAAACAAGGAATTAGACAAAATGCCAAGGATAAAGGTTATAGGAGTAGGAGGAGCAGGAAATAATGCAGTAAATAGGATGATAGAAGACAGGATAAAAGGAGTATCATTTTGTTTAATAAATACAGAATTAGGAATACTTAAGAGAGCAAAAACAAAAAATACATTACAAATAGGAGTACAAACAACAAAAGGTCTAGGAGCAGGGGCAAACGAAGAAGTAGGAGAAAAATCTGCTATAGAAAATAAAGAAGAAATAAAAGAAATATTGCAAGGTACAGATTTAGTATTTATAACAGCAGGAATGGGAGGAGGAACAGGAACAGGAGCTGCACCAATAATAGCTGATATTGCAAAAGAAATGGGAATATTAACAATAGGAATAGTAACAAAACCATTTAATTTTGAAGGAAAAGCAAGACAATTGAGAGCAAATAGAGGCATTGAAAAGATGAAAAATAGTGTCGATGATTTAATAGTAATATTAAATGATGAGCTTTTAAAAACTACAGATTCAAAAATAACATTAGATAAAGCCTTTTCATTAGCAGACAATGTTTTAGAACAAGGAGTAAGAGCTATTACAGATTTATTAACTACAATTGGAGAAGTTAATATTGATTTTGCAGATATAAAAACAACTATGAATTATAGAGGAAAAGCATATATGGGAATAGCTAAAGCATCAGGAGATAAGAAGATTGAAGAAGCAGTGAGACAAGCAATAGAAAATCCTATAACAGAAAGCAAAATAGATGGTGCAAAAGGAGTTATATTTAATGTAAAAGGAAATCAAGATTTAAGCTTATTGGAAATAAATAGCGCCATTGGAATAATAAATGATAAGATAAGTGATGAAGCAAATGTTATATTTGGAACTGTTATAGATGAAAGTTTAGAAGATGAAGTGTATGTAACAGTAATAGCAACAGGAGTTGAAGAAAATGCAAAAGTAAATCAATGAGGAGGTAAACTATTAAATGAAAAGACTACTAGTAATAATAAGTGTGTTATTAATAACATTTATAGTAATGTATATTTATAAAATAGAAAAAAATAAAACAAATGTAACAGCATCAGAGGTTGAAAAAATTGAAAATTATATTTCTAATATTTATATGTGGAAAGAGATAACAAATGAGGCTTTACCTAAATTTAATAATATTAATAATGCACCAGATTTATGGTTATGGGAAGTAGTAAAGAAAAATTTAGAAGAATATGAATTAACATATGAACAAATAAATAATAAAGCAAAAGAAATATTTGGAGAAAATTTAAGTAAGACTTTTCCAACAGAAGGAACTGATTATATTATATATGACTATAGAAATGAAAAATATTATGTGACAGGAATAGGCTTAGATGCAGAAGAGGATTCTTTTCTAATAAAAAAGATTGAAAAGAAAAAAGATAAATATAAAGTTGAAATTATAGAATATATAGAAGATTATAGTAAAGCAATAAATTATGAAGGTAATAATGATATATATGAAATTGATATAAAAAATTTGAATGGCGAGATAGTTAAAACTATTAAGAGTAATGAAAATGAAGAAAAAATAATTGATATTATAAAGAAAAATGCAAATAAGTTTTCTAAAAAAATAGTAAACTTAAGTGAGAATTCAGATGGAAAAATATATATAGATAGTGTAAATTAAATTTTATTAAAAATTTTATTAAACTCTATTTAATACAAGTTGTATAGTAAAAAAGAGAGTAATAAAATATACTATGGAAAGAAGTTAAATTATGCTAGAATTATTAAAAAGATGTACAATTTGTCCTCATAAATGTAAAGTAGATAGACTAAATAGAAAAACTGGAAGATGTAAATCAAAAAGTTCAGTTAAAATTGCACTTTATTCAACACATAACTTTGAAGAACCATGTATAAGTGGAAAAAAAGGCTCAGGAACAATATTTTTTTCAAATTGTAATTTAAATTGTGTATTTTGTCAAAATTATGAAATAAGTCAACATGGAAAAGGAAAAGAAATTTCAATACAAGAATTAGCAGAAATTTTTATTAAACAACAAGAAAATGATGTAGAAAATATAAATTTAGTTACACCGACAAGTTATGTACCACAAATAATTGAAGCAATAAAAATTGCAAGAAATAAAGGATTAATATTACCAATAGTATATAATACAAATGGATATGAAAATGTTGAAACAATTAAAATGTTAGATGGCTTTATAGATATATATTTACCTGATTTAAAATATTCAGATAATTTATTAGCAAAACGTTTATCAAATGTGGATAACTATTTTGAAATAGCCACATCTGCAATAAAAGAGATGTATAATCAAGTTGGAGATGTTACTTTTGATGAAAATGGTATAATGAAAAAAGGAGTTATTATAAGACATTTAGTTTTGCCTAATCAAATTTTAAATTCTAGAAAGGTATTAAAATGGATTAATGATAACCTTCCTAAATGTTATGTTAGTGTTATGGCTCAATATTTTCCTACATATAAATCTAAAGAAATTTTAGATATTAATAGAAAATTAACAAGGGAGGAATTTGAAAGTATAGAAAAATATTTATATAGATTAAACCTGCAAAATGGTTATATTCAAGAACTTGGAGAACATGAAGAGAAATATGTACCAAAGTGGTTTTAAATTTAAAAAATTTAAGTTTCGATTTTTTGCAAAAATATAATATTTAGAAAAAAGATATATATTTTGCAGTTCCGTTTTCCAAGGCGTTTAAGAAACTGAAAATTCAAAGTATAAAAACACACTATAACAGGTTAAAGTGAATAACAACTCAGGTCAAACTCACTTTGAAATATATATCTTTTTTCTATTATTAAATGTATAAAATAAAAACACCGAAACTTAAATTAAAAAAATGTAGAAAAAAGAAAAATGTTATGATATAATTTAAATAGATATAATAGATTTGGCAGACGAAAAATTAATATAGCTGTATGAGCGAAGTAAATTACAGATAGCTTATGCAAAATTTTGAGAGAAATTTTGTAAACATTAAAAAGGATGACAATGAACGGAGCGAAGCAGAGAGAAGGGAAGAAAAAATATGTTAAGTATAATAGTAGCGAAAGCAAAAAATAATATAATAGGAAAAGACAACCAAATGTTATGGAAAATACCAGAAGACTTAAAAAAATTTAAAGAAAGAACAACAGGACACACAATAATAATGGGAAGAAAAACATTTGAATCAATAGGAGGAATATTACCAGACAGAAAACATATCATACTAAGTAGAAATCCTGACTTTAATATAGATTCAAATTATGTAAAAGTAGTACATTCATTATTAGAAATACAAGAATATATAGAAAGTGAAGAAGAAAACTTTGTAATAGGAGGAGCAATAATCTATAACTTATTAATGCCATACAGTAAAAAAATGTATGTAACACAAATAGATAAAAATTTTGAAGGAGACGCATTATTTCCAAGAATAAAAGAAGACGAATGGAAAGAAGAGACAAGAGAAAAAGGAAAAGAAGAATACAATAATGACTTTAACTATGAATTTATAACATATGTAAGAAAATAATTAAATAGAACAAAACTGAGACTGTATAAAAGAAAAATTTATACAGTTTCAGTTTTATTTTGCATAAAAATTTAATTATATACGCTATTAAGATTTGCAAAGCAATCAACATTTTTAACTAAAAAATTATTTTAATTCTACTATAGTAACGCCCATTTCACCCTCACCATAAGTACCCAATCTAAAAGACTTAACATGAGGATTATTTTTTAGAAACTTATGAATACCTTCACGCAATTTACCTGTACCTTTACCATGAACAATCCTTGTATTCTCCAATTTAGCGAGTGAACAGTCATCTAAAAATTTATCAACAACAAATATAGCATCATCAACAGTTAAGCCAATAATATTAATTTCAGATTTTGCACTTCTAGTTTTAGAAACAGAATTATAAGAAATGGAAGAATTTGATTTTTTAGTAGTATTATTAATTTTCTCAAGATATTTAATATTTACACTCATTTTCATATTTCCAATTTGAACTTGAACATCATTAGATTTTGATATATTAGAAACAACAACACCTTCTTTTCCAACAGTTGTTACAAAAACATTCATGTTTAGTTTAATATCTGTAGGTTCTAAAGAATTAACTTTAAAAGTAGGTTCTTTAATTGTTGAAATTTTTTTAATATCATTATTTAAATTGTTCCTTAAATTATTTAATTCGCTATTAGAAGCGGTTTTGTTCATTTTAGAAATAATTTCATTTGCTTCTTCTTTAGCATCAAGAAGAATATCACGAGCCTTAATTTTGGCATTATTAATTATATTTTTTTCCTGTTCTAATAAATTTGAATTATCCTT
Organism: uncultured Clostridium sp.; assembly: GCA_947646915.1. Taxonomy (GTDB): domain Bacteria; phylum Bacillota; class Clostridia; order TANB77; family CAG-508; genus CAG-269. The sequence goes on from CANSII010000022.1 coordinate 4,732, forward strand.
TTCTAAAGACTTTCTTAAACTTGTAACTTTTTCTAGTTCATTAGAGATAATTGTTTTTTCTGCTTCAATTTTAGATTTATTATCATATATATTTTTTAAAAGTTGCTCAAAATCAACATCTTTTTTACTTAAATTAGATTTAGCTATATTTATGATATCTTCTGATAATCCTAATTTTTTACTAATTTCAAAAGCATTACTTTTTCCAGGAACACCAATCAAAAGATGATAAGTAGGTGAAAGAGTATTTATGTCAAATTCTACAGAAGCATTTTCAAATCCATCTGTTACTAAAGCAAATTTTTTTAGTTCTTGATAATGAGTTGTTGCAACTGTTAAAGACCCATTTGTATAAAAATAATTTAAAATGCTAGTTGCAAGTGCAGCTCCTTCAATAGGATCGGTACCTGAACCTAATTCATCAACTAAAATTAGAGAGTTTTCTGTTGCATTCTTAACAATATCAACAATATTTTTCATGTGTGAAGAAAATGTACTCAAAGAATCAGAAATACTTTGATCATCTCCAATATCAGCAAAAACGTTATCAAAAACATATATTGAAGAATTTTCATCAGCAGGAATATTAAGACCACTACAAGCCATACATGTAAGCAATCCGATTGTTTTTAATGTAACTGTTTTTCCACCAGTATTAGGTCCAGTTATAACTAGACTTGAAAAATCTTGCCCTAATGTTAAAGAAAATGGAATTGCCTCTTTTTGATTCAATAAAGGATGTTTTGCATTATTTAATGTGATTATTTTATTGTCATTTAATTTTGGTGTTATTCCATTAATTGATTTTGAATATTTTGCTTTTGCAAAAATAAAATCTAAAATTCCTATTGTTTCAATATCTGTTCTTAATTCAGATATATATGGGCAAAATAGGTTTGTTAATTCTTGTAAAATTTTTTCTATTTCATGAGCTTCTTCGATTTTCAAATTTGCAAGTTCATTGTTCATCTCAAATATAGATATAGGTTCAATAAAAATTGTTGAACCAGAACTTGATATGTCATGTACAAATCCTTTAATTTGTGTTCTATATTCTTCTTTTACAGGTATTACGTATCTATCATTTCTTATTGTAACTACATTCTCTTGTATATATTTAGCATGTGATGTAGCATGTATAAAGTCGTTTAATTTTGATTTTATATTTTGCACTAGTTTTTGTTGATTTTTTCTTATATTTAGTAAATTACTCGATGCTTTATCATCAATTGTGTTTTCTTCAGTAATGCTATTTTTGATTTTTTCAATAATAGATGTATTTGTATATAGTTTGGAAAATTCATTTTCTAAATATAAAAATTTGCTTGTGTCAATATGTTCTACATAAAAAAATTTCTTTAGTTTATCACATATATTTAGTATTTTAGTTAATTCTAAAATTGACTGTATTGATAGTGTTCCATATGATTCTAATATTTTTAAATTTAGTGTATTGTCTACTATTTCACCAATTGGAGGCACTCCATTTTTGTATATAACTTGTACTGCTTCATCTGTTTCTTTAAGCAAAATATTTACTTTTTCTTTATTGTTTGATGGAGCTAATTTTATACTTTTTTCTTTTCCAATATATGTTATTGCACATTTGGATAGTTCTTTTTTTATTTTATCATATTCAAGTTTTTCTAAATAGGCATTCATTTTTTTGTTTCCTCTCTTTAAATTTACTTTTATTATAGCATTTTTATTTTTTATTTTCTATATTTAATTTATATTTAAGTTTCATTTTTTTATTTTTCAAACTTTATTATATAAAAAAGATATATATTATAAAGCGAGTTTGACAGTGAGTTGCTATTCACTATAAGTCATTATAGTGCGTCTCTAAGGCTTGAATGTTCAATATCTTAAACGCCTTTGAAAACAGAGCTAAATAATATATATCTTTTTTCTATATAATATATTTTTTGCAAAAAGCCGAGACTTAAATTAATTTAAAGAAAATGAAAAAAGAAATTTAAAAATAAAAAAATTATAACATTCTACTGTTAGAATATTGATATATTAGCAATTTTAATAATATTTTTTTATAAAACCATTATCATATAACCTAATCTTTTTAAAATTTTTCAAAAATAGTTGACAATAGCTTATAAATGAGTTAAAATATAAAAGCATTAGGAAAGTGAGCTTATTACCATGGTGGATGTAGCGTAGTTGGTTAACGCGCCAGTTTGTGGCACTGGAGACCGTGGGTTCGAGTCCCATCTTCCACCCCAGTTTAATTTCAGTCTATTGGGAACTATAATTAAGCAAACTTATTCATAACTAAAAATAAAATAATATTGGGCTGTAGCCAAGCTGCTGAGGCTGTTCGAGCTTGAGCGAGTTACAGCATCAGTATGCAAAGGAGCGATAGTGAGTTGCTGGTAAGTAAACTTATTCGTGACTGATAATTAAATAATATTGGGCTGTAGCCAAGCGGTAAGGCACCAGACTTTGACTCTGGCATGCGCTAGTTCGAATCTAGCCAGCCCAGCCAATTCAAGACATTTTTTATCAAACAATGTCAAACAAAAATTATCTGATTAAACTTATTTTCGAAGGTGGGTTTAAATATGATAATTTTTTTATTTTATCAAAAACTAATTGCTTCTGATAAAACATTTGCAGAAATATTTTTTGTATTACTTTCTAAATGTGTGTATAAATTAGCAGTAGTAGAATAGGTAGAATGACCCAGCCACTCTTGTATTGCTTTCATAGGAACATTTTTAGCAAGTAATAAACTAGCACAAGAATGTCTTAAATCGTGAAAACGAATATGTCTTAAATTCTGCTTTTTTAGTAGTAATGAAAAATGGTCAGTTATATATTCTGGTCTAAATATTTTGCCAACACTATCTACAAAAATATAATCGTTATATTCTTTCATATAACTATTTCCACATACTTTTTTATTGTTTTCAATTTTCTTTTTGTGTTCAAGTAAAGCCTCTTTAATTTCTTGAATTAAAGGTAAAGACCTATAACTTGATTTATTTTTAGTTTTATCTTTTAAAAGCAATGTTCTTTTATCATCTACAATAGCTTCATTAACTTTGTGTTTAATTGTTATAGTATCGTTAGCAAAGTCAAAAGCAGACCATTTTAAGCCTAAAACTTTACTTCTTCTTAATCCATAAAAACTTGCAATTAGTATTACTAATTCTAATGGATCATTTTTAGATTTTTCAAAAAGTATTTGTAATTCTTCTAAAGTATAATGGTCGCCAATAAATTGATTTTTCTTTGGTCTTTCAATTTTATCAGCAGGGTTAGTAGGAATAATATCAAGTTTCATTGCAGTATCTAAAGCCTTTCTAATATTAGCATGATAATGTAATATAGAATTTCCATTTAATCCTTTAGCATATAAATAGTCATAGAATTTTTGTATATGAACAGGTTTTAAATCTTTCAATTTAATATTTTTTCCGTTTAAAAAACTCTGTTGTTTTGGTAACTACAGTTTTATAAGAATTGTAGGCATTTTCTTCAATTCTATGCTTATATGATTTTAGCCACTCATTTAGATATACTTCAAAATATTTTTCTGCCTCATCAGTTTCAAAAGTAGATTCTGTTGGTAAATAGTCTTTATAATTTTGCTTAATTTCATCTAACTTTTGATTTGATAGTCTTTTGTTGTTTCCTTTTTCTGTAATTCCTGTAGGAATCCATTTTTGTTTTCTTTTATTGTTACTATCTCTGTAACTTAAAATAACATAGTATAAACCATGTTGTATAAATAGGTTTGCTGTTATATTCATAAATACTCCTTTCTTTTCATAACAACTAAAATTAACCTACTTATTGATATCATAACTATAATACCATGAAAGTAAATTAAAATCTAGTCAAGTTATATTTCGTTTTGATTTGTTAAATAGGCGATAACATTTCTTTTTGGTATTTTATATTCTCTACCAACTTTTAAGGCTTGAATGGTATTATTTTTTACTAATCTGTATGCAAGTGTAATACCAATTCCAAGCATTTCTTTTAATTGTTTGATGTCTACTAAATCTAGATATGAAGTAAACATCATTTGATAATTTTCTTTAATAGTACCCATATTGTAAGTTCTCCTTTCCCTAAAATTCACAATAAAAAAAGACTTATTAAGCAATCTTAATAAAATCTTGTTAATAACTATAAACATATTTACTTTTATATTTTTATGTTGACACTTTAATATTTATATTGATTGATTTTGGAATATAAGATCCAACCTTCAATTTTCTATCTATAACTAAATTTCCTTTGCTATTAGTATGGTATATGCTAGACCATTTTGCAAGAGCATAATCTGACATAGTATTACTATTATAAGATAATTCCATTGCATCTTGTCTTTGTTGTGCTAACATTTGCTCATAACTGCTGTCATCTTTCTTTGGTCTATCATAAGTTTTAAAATATTCTTATAAATAAACTTTTCTATTTTCAGCATTTGTTTTTTTACGAGATTCTTTTTCTTCTTTGTTTCTTTTGTCAGTTTTCACAACCTTTGAGACATAAGGACAGCTTTTTCCAACTATTTTAGCAATTTCATTTTGTTTTAGATGTTGATTGTAATATAAGTCTAAAATCTGTTCTTTAGTATTCAATTATTTTCCATCCTCCTTTGGTTAATTTTTTGTTTGCAAGATTTTAAATATAATTCGCCTATTGACATTTGTTATTAATTGTTGTATCATTATAATGTAAAAAATCTTACACAATAATTTCGTATTGTTATTATGCGATTATAATTTATATTTGTCAATACAATTTTAAATATTTTATTAAAATTTTTTACAAAACAAAAAACGAAGGAGCTAAAAAATGAGAGAATTACCTCGCCATCTTGTTTTAGAAGATTTTTACATATGGTTTAATATGAAAGATAAAGAAGAATATTATGCAACACCACTATATTTATATAATGTATTAAGAAAAGATACAGACAAAGAAAATGATGAAGAAAAAAAGAAAGATGAAACAAGAGTATATTTAGAATTAGAAAAAGATATTTCAAAAACAAAATTAAATAAGAAAAAAGAAGTTATTAGACAACCTTCAACTATTTATATTCATTATGCAGAAAGTATAGGTCTATTGTTAATAAATTTTTTAAATGCTGACTTTTCATCTTTTGAATCTGCATATAATACATTTTTTTATGCCTATGGTTTTGAATTAATAAAAGAATATACACCTTACATATATTCAAAAACTGATGAATGCATAACAGATGTAGAATTTATGAAAATGTTAGAAGATATTTATACAACAAGCCTAGATGATTTATTAGAATGGCAAGACAATTTCAAGAAATGTGTAGATTTTGTTTATAACTTAAATGGAAATGAAGAATTAAAAGAATATAGTACATATTCAAAATTTGTTGCTTATACAATTAAACACAACGAATTTTATACATATTCACAAGATGTAGAAGTTATTTTAGATAATTATATAAACATACATAACTATCATCATAATGAAAGTATAGAAAATCTAATAAAAGGTATAAATGAAAAAAATCCGAAATTAGAATTACATGATGTTTATACAAGTACAAAATTAAGAAGTATTTGCTTTACTATTTTAGATCAATTAGTAAGACAAGAAAATTTACCAATTAAGACTTGCCAAATTTGTGGTAGATATTTCATACCAACTTTTAGACAAAATGAAATTTATTGTGATTTGAAAAATGTTGATGGTAATGCAACTTGTAGAGATAAAGGGGCAAGTGAAACTTATAAAAAGAGTCTTGAAAGTAATCCAGCATTATTGCTTTATAGAAGAACATATCAGCAAAAGGTTATGACTGTTTATAGAAACAAAGAAAATAAGCAATTAAAGAAAGATTTTGATAAATGGAAGAAAGAAGCACAAGAGAAAATTAAATTATTCAAAAAGGGCAAACTAGATGAAGATACTCTGTATAATTGGATGATTGAAAATAAATAAATTTTGGAAAATCTGTTAAAGTTTGTTGTATTTTAGCAGATTTTCTATTATAATGGAAACATCCTTTTCAAAGGAAATCTTTGCGAAAGGAGGATTATTCAATGAACAATTCAGATTTAGTATGGCGTTTGGTAGAATTACTACTACAAAAAGAAAAAGACTTAAATCAAGTAGCTCTTGACCAAGCCAAAAATGACAACAAGCCAAATGACCACAAACAAGATGAGGTTTAGCTAACCGAATTTATGATAATGTAGCATACCACTTTAGCTACATTATCTTTTTTTATAAAAAATGAAAAGAACTAAATGATACCACACACTTAGCTCTTTTCGATTATTCAATGAACTTTTGTTACTTAATTAAGTTAAATATAGTATACTACTTTTTTTATTATATGTCAAACGATTTTCAAAAATTCATTTTAAACTCAATTTTTAGAATTTTTTTCTTATATCTTTTAGTAAATCATTAACATCTATTCCTAAAACATAAGCAATACCAAATAATTCATAATCTTTTACAGTTCTTTTATTATTTTCAATATCATATAGACTTTGCTTATGAATGCTAATTCCCATTAACTCTAATTTTGCAGATAGTTTTTCATAAGATAAATCTTTCTTAATTCTATATTCTTTTAGTAATCTTCTTATTACATTCATATTTCCATCAAATCTTGCAATCAATGACATATCTAAATCACTCCATAAATTTTTCTATGTATTGATTTTAATATTTTTCTGTATTATGTTTATAAGTTCTAACACTTTATTATATTTTTATACTTAATTACATTGAAAAAGGAGAAGTACAATATGGAGCAATTGAATAAAGAATTTTGTGTGCCATACTATATATTTGAAGAAATTGTAGACTATGTTGAGTTGACTGCAAAAGGCTATTCTAAATGTATGAAATGGGAAAATATAAAATCATTATTAAAATTAGCAGTTATAAATGATAAATTAACAAAGGAACAGGCAGAATTTATAGAAATAGAATATTGTTGAGAGAATATTTAATTGATAACACAGATTTTCATTAAATTTACATAAATTGTTGAAATTATTGTAAAATTGTGATAATATATTTAGCATAGGCTAATAGCCTTGTAGAATTTTAAAGGAGGTATTTTAATTGTTTTAAGATTTAAACCAATATCAGTACAGAAAGGAGCTGCTCTATGAGTATGAAACTTAGTAGTGAAAAAGAACATCTTGTTTTAGACAATCAGAGACTAGTACATTATCTGGTAAAGAAATTGGGGGTAACTCCAAATTCTTCAGATTACGAAGATATTGTTTCTATAGGTACAATTGGATTAGTAAAAGCTGCTATTACTTTTGATACATCGAAAAATATTACTTTTGCAACATATGCTTCACGGTGTATAAATAATGAAATTTTTATGCATTATAGAAAAGCTAACCAATATGCAAACGATATTTCTATTGATGAGCCTATCGGAGATAATGGTGAAGGTAAGGTACTTACTCTAGTAGATACGATTGTAGATTCTGAATCTAATTTTGTTGAGAAAATATTAAACAAAGAAGAGTTCATTAAAGTAGTCAGGACTGTTTTAAATTGTTTAGAAGGGAAACACAGAATAGCACTTCTTTATCTTATGGCAGATGTTTTACAGAAAGAGATTGCTGAAAAACTGAACATATCTCAAAGTTATGTGTCAAGAATCCAAGCAAAAGCTATTCAAAAAGTTCAAAAGATTGAAAATCAACAAGTGCATTATAAGGAGGTATTTTCTATGGAAATAGTAGGAAATGAATACAAAATTTTTTTTTCATCTAAAGAAATTAGCAAATTCAATAAGATTTTTGCAACACTTTTACAAAATCTAACATCAGTTGAAAAATTACCAGATTTTAAAGTTAACTGTAACAGGGAACGGATTATAATCCAGATACCTGCTCATCTAGAGTCATTTGCTTTCATTGCTCAGATTATTCAAGAAATTGATGATTTCAGTATGTCGTTTGTTTCTAATAGAACTACGGTACAGGCAGATGATACATATATTCAAAGTGTTGAGACTGCTGACACAAACGAAGAAAACAAGTTTGATGCAACGCAGAAGACAATACTTGAAGTTCCAGTTAGCGAAAAAAACGAGTCGACTTCAACAGAAGTAGATACAGTTGATGAAACGATTTCTAAATCTACGGCTAAAAGAGAAAGTCAGGTAAAAAAAGTAAGAGATTATATGTTAAGTATTAAATCCTTTACTGTTAAGGATTTGAAAATCCATTTTCCTGATTTGACTGCTACAACTATAAACAATGCTCTGCATCTTGCTAAGAAAAAAGGACTTATAACAGCTACGAGCAGAGGCAAATATGTGGTGAACTAGTGAACAAAACTTAAAATACCGAAAGGGCATTGCTATTGTATTTAATAGTTGTGCCCTTATCTCTCTAAATCCCATTCTTTTTCTCGCTCTTCATATTTGATTTGTTCTACTGGATCAATAAAAGAATGTGTTTCTTCTTCAAAGTTTCTAACTAATTCTTTAGATTCGCCAATGCCAAATTCATGACAAATCCAAGCTATAAATTTATCAACAGTCTCATAGAATTTATCAATGATTTTGTGTAAATGATTGTTTTCCTTTTATAATAATCTAATTTTCTTTTTGTATTTATATTCAATATCAAACTCTTTATTTTGGATATCTTGCTCTAATTCTCTTTTTCTATTTTCAAATTTCAAATCAAGAGTATTATTTTTATATTCGTGTTCTAAATGTTCTACAGTAATATGTAATTCTTTATTATCAGCAAGTATAAAATCTCTTTCATTTTGGTATTTTTTGACCTAGTAAACTAAATTAACTTGTTTTAATAATATATACTGCTTCAGATATGATATTTTTTTCTCCAAGATTATTATAATTACATACAAATTTATAATTTTCTTTGAAAAATCTTTTTGTTTCTTCTAAACCAATCTTATTAAAAAGGCATTATCGGAAGTAATCATCATTTTACACATAATATATTTTTACTTCTAATATTGCCTTTTAAATCGTATTCCTTTTTCATTTTATCTAATTCTTTTATATATTTTAGTTCATTTTTCTCACAATAAAAATTTAAATGTGTTCTTGTGGAATCAATATCTTTATTATAATGACCTTTTAACCTTCTATCATTTGAATTAATTTGGCGATTAATCGTATTATTACTATTAAGTAATGACAATGATGAAAACCAAGAGAAAAACAAAGAATAGTCTTTGTAGCAGAGACTGCGACCCTGATTTTTCTTTTATATTTAAAAATAAAAAAGGAGATATATCTGCGAAATATATCTCGTGCAATTTCGTGTCTTCAAACGAATTTGCTAGCTAATGTTATTATAACATCAATTGTATTAGGCGTCAAACGATTTTTTTAATTCATTTGTTAGAATTTTTTCTCACATCTTTTAATAAATCTTTAACAATTATTCATAGAACACTTCCTTCATTCTATATTCTTTTAGTAATCTTCTTATTACATTCATATTTCTATCAAATCTTGCAATCAATGAAATAACTAAATTTTTTACAAGGTGACATAAAAAGTATTGAAAGATGGCAAAATTTGTGATATAATTACATAAATATGCTATTTGCATTTTATTTATAATAAGGTTCCAAATGGACAATTAATAAAGGAGAATTAAAATGAAGAAACAAAAATTAAATTTATGGTTAGGGATGCTTGTAGCAGTACTTAATCATAAAATAATTAAATTCTTTCAAAATGGTATAAATAATAAAGTTATATTTCGGAAGAGTTTAATGATTGCACTTGTAGTATGTGGAACTCTGATGTTGTTTGTGACTGTATCAAAAATAGAACCACCACATCAGAAAAATTCTGCTATCTCCGAGATAGCAGAGACTGCAAATTTAGAACCTTTGCAGTCTATAACGTTTAAAAACCCACCTTTTGGGAAGGAGGCTACTGCAACAGATGCAGAAGCACCAAAAAAAATAGAGGTAACTGCAACAGACGCAGAAACCTCAAAAGTAGAGAAAAGTGCGACAGATGCAGAGACACAGGCTGAAACGGCTGAAACAGAGACTGAAACAGAGGCTGAAACAGAGCCTGTGACAGAACATGAAACAGAGGCTGAAACAGAGCCTGTGACAGAACATGAAACAGAAGCTTTGATTTTCCCGACTTTTTTGGATTTATCAAAGGCAAAAGAAGCCAATATAAATTTAGAAGATTTATATTGGCTAGCCCATATAATTTTTGCGGAGAATGGTAGTAATACTGATCTCTGCCAAATTTATACGGGATTAGTAATTGTAAATCGGAAACTCCATGCGGAGTATCCAAACACAATAAAAGATGTGATATTTTCTCCTGGACAGTATTCCGCTGTCGATGAGGGGAAAATATGGGAGGAACCAAGCGAGGAAGCTTGGCAAATTGCTTGGGACATACTATCAGGGAATACAGAAAAGATCCCCGAAAACGTTGTCTATCAGGCAATGTTTATTCAAGGAAGCGGAATATTTAAAGAAATTGATGGAGAATATTTCTGCTACTACTAAAAGCAAGGAGAAAGCAACTGCCCTCCTTGCTTTCTCCAATTTAAACCAAAAAGTTATATTTATAAAAATACATAATATAATGTAGTAAGAAAAAATAATAGAAGGAAGAAGGTTAAAAAATGGAAAATATACAAATAAAAGAAAATAACAGTATTACAAACATTATAAAGGGGGTAGGAATATCACTAATAACAACAATATTACTATTAATAATATTTTCAATAATACTAACATATACAGATATAAAAGAAAACACAATAAATCCAGTAATAATGATAATAACAGCAATAAGCATATTAATAGGAAGTACAATGGGAAATAATAAAATAAAAAAGAACGGATTATTAAATGGAGGGGTAATAGGAGGAATATACATATTAACAATATATTTAATATCAAGTTTATTAAATTGGAGATTTTCTTTAAATATACAATCAATAATAATGGTTACAATTGGAATGATATTTGGAATATTAGGAGGAGTTATTGGAGTGAATAAAAAATAAAAAAGAGGCATGATAAGTACTTTTTTATCATTCTCCTTTTGTTTTTGCTAATAATGAAAGTAAATAATTGTAAAACAATTATTTGCGTACTGAAACTGTAAAAAGTAGAACTTTAACAGCTTCAGCAAATTTGGCGAGTGAACAAAGACAAGACATGTAAGGCAATTTAAAAGGCTGAAAAAATTAATCATGCCTCTTTTGTTCTAGTTTAGGAAAAATCCAAGATTTTCCTATACTATCAATAAAATTAATCTGAACAATTTAATAATAAATCTAAAATTTGAGGATAAATTTTAGAAGCATTTTCATTCCAATTATCAACAATCTTTTTTGCTCTATCACGAGAACCAGCAAATGTTTTTACTTCAAAAATTGTTTCATTATTTTCTATTATTCTACACTTTATTGTATAATCATTTTCACTTTTTGGAATAAATTCAGCAATAATAGAAGTTTCATCAGTAATAGAGGACAAAATTTTTTTAATAACATTATCAGCTTTTAATTGTAATATTCCAGGAAGTACATCCTGTGTAAGAGAAAGAGCGTTATTTCCTTCACTTGTAATTTTTAAAATTGATTCTTCTTCATCTTTTGTCAATATTCCTACTAACTTTGAATCTAATAAATCAGTTAAGACTTCTTTAAAATAGAAGTAGTTAACATTATTTATTAAAGATATAATTTTATAAAGGCTATCTTCTATAATACCATCAGATAGTTTATTTAATATGTATAAAATTAATACCTTATTTTCAGCTAAAGCAGTAGTATTATTTGAACTAGACATTTTATACACTCCTTGCTTTTTAATATTTAGGAAATTATATCACAAAAAATGGAAAATGTAAAATTTTTTTGTTTTAAATATTGAAAAAAGTAAAATAAATAGTATAATAAAAAATAAAACTCAAAATATAAATGTAGATAAATAATAAATACAAGTGTATTTAGGAAAGGAAGTAGATTAAGTATGAAAAAAAGAAAAGTTGTATTAGTAGGGACAGGATTTGTAGGAATGAGTATGGCATACTCAATGTTGAACAAAGGAGGAGTTAATGAATTAATATTAATAGACATAGATAAAGATAAAACAATAGGTGAAGAAATGGATTTATCTCATGGATTACCATTTGCACCTCAAAAAATGATTATAAAATCAGGAGATTATGATGAATGTAAAGATGCGCAAGTTGTTGTTATTACAGCAGGAATAGCTCAAAAGCCAGGTCAAACAAGATTAGAGCTTGCAGAAACTAACACAAAAATAATGAAAAGTATTACAGAAAATATAATAACAAGTGGATTTAATGGGGTAATTGTAGTTGCTAGTAATCCAGTTGATTTAATGACATATGTAGTTTCAAAAGTTTCAGGATTACCTAAAAATCAAGTATTTGGTTCAGGAACAGTATTAGATACAGCAAGATTACGTTATATAATGTCTGATTATCTAAAAATTTCAAGTAAAAATATACATGCTTATATAATGGGAGAACATGGAGATTCTTCATTTGTGCCATGGGAACATGCATATGTAGGGTGCAAAAATATAAAAGATGTATTAAAAGATAATAACCATCCAATTAATGATTTAGAAAAAATTCATCAAAATGTAGTAAATGCTGCATATGAAATAATTAATAAGAAAAAAGCGACATATTATGGAATAGGTATGGCATTAAGTAGAATTGTTAAATCTATTTTAGATAATGAAAATTCTATATTGACTGTATCCACATATTTAAAAGAAGGTCAATATGGCCAAGATGACATTTTTATTGGTGTGCCTGCAATAATAAATAATAAAGGAGTAAGAGAGGTAGTACAACTTGACTTAAATGAAAATGAACAATCAAAATTAAATAATAGTTGTAAAATAATTAAAGAAATGAGAATGAATTCTATTGATAAAATTATAATGTCAAATTAGTTAAAACAAAATAGACTGTATACAAAATTGCTGTTAGTTATAGAAAATAATTGTAAAACAATTATTTTCTATAAATTTTTGCTCCAAAATTTCCCAAAATTTGTTGACATATGGAAAAAAGCGATGTATAATAATAAAGCATGAATAAAGCGATGAAACTGAATGTGGCTACATTATTATGTAAGTAAGGATGGAGGGAACTTCAGTGGAGTATGTCATGGCAAAGACCAGGCGGTAAGATGATGCACACTTATCCCAAAATTATCATGCGTAATTTGGGTTTTAATAAATGATAATATGAAAACACTAGAGTGCGTTCTAACTTGCCAAGGTTGAGTTGGTTGTATAAATAAAATAAGTTACAACTAACTTATACAATCAAGTAAAGCGAGATTGTATACCTATAATAATTTTTAAGGAGGGAAGAATTACAATGGCAAACACAACAGTAGTAACAAGTGAAAAAATAAGAATAAGACTAAAAGCTTATGATCATGTAGTTTTAGATCAGTCTGCTGAAAAGATAGTAGAAACAGCTAAAAAGACAGGAGCAAAAGTATCAGGGCCTATTCCATTACCAACACAAAAAGAAGTAGTAACAATATTACGTTGTCCACACAAATACAAAGACTCAAGAGAGCAATTTGAAATGAGAACACATAAAAGAGTAATAGACATATTATATCCAACACAAAAAACAGTAGACAGTCTAATGAAATTAGAATTGCCAGCAGGTGTTGATATTGAAATTAAGTTGTAAGTTAGTGAGAAACGAGTATAACGAGTTTCGAACATTACTTACAACTTATGCAAACGAACGAAGTGAGTTTGTAATCCTAAAAAAAGGAATAATATAAAATTTTCTATAAAGGATAAAAACATATAACTTAAAAAAATAGTAAAGTTGTAAACATTAGAAATATAAGTTAGTAAAAAAGGAATACAAATGCTAACGCATTTGCATACTGACGCTGTAAAATAAAATTTAACAGTCTCAGCAACCAAGCTGATATAGTATAAATAAATACCAATACAAATATCAGCCAATAGTTAGGAGGAAAAAATGAAAAAAGGAATAATTGGAAGAAAAGTTGGAATGACACAAATATTTGACGAAAAAGGAAATGTAATTCCAGTAACAGTAATAGAAGCTGGACCATGTGTAGTAGCACAAGTAAAAACAACAGAAAAAGACGGATATGAAGCTATACAATTAGGATTTGGTGAAGTTAAGGAAAAACATATAAACAAGCCAGAAAAAGGACACTTTGCAAAAGCAGGTCTAGAAGCTAAAAAATACCTAAGAGAATTCAAACTAGAATCAATTGAAGGTATAAAAGTTGGAGACGAAGTAAAAGCAGATGTATTTGAAACTGGAGAAAAAGTAGATGTTCAAGGAGTATCAAAAGGAAAAGGATTTCAAGGTGTTATAAAAAGACATGGACAACATAGAGGACCAATGGGACATGGTTCAATGTATCATAGAAGACCAGGTTCAATGGGAGCTTGTTCAACACCAAGTAGAGTATTTAAAGGTAAAAAACTTCCAGGACACATGGGAAGAGTTACAATAACAATACAAAATTTAGATGTAGTAAAAGTAGACATGGATAAAAATGTAATCTTATTAAAAGGTAGTGTTCCTGGAGCAAAAGGATCTATATTAAAAATTAAATCAGCTGTAAAGGCTACTAAATAGAAGGAAGGAGGAAATACAAGATGCCAAAAATAGATGTATATGATATAAAAGGTAAAAAAGTAAGTGATATTGAATTAGCTGAAAATATATTTGGAATTGAGCCAAACGAAAACATAGTACATAGTGTTTTAGTAAACTATTTAGCTAATCAAAGACAAGGTACACAAAGTACAAAAACAAGAGCAGAAGTACGTGGTGGTGGAAAAAAACCATGGAGACAAAAAGGAACAGGTAGAGCAAGACAAGGAAGTATTAGGGCACCACAATGGGTAAAAGGTGGTATAGCATTAGGACCAAAACCTCGTTCTTATAAATATGCAGTTAATAAAAAAGAAAGAAGATTAGCAATAAAATCTTTATTAAGCTCTAAAGTGTTAGAAAAAGAATTAACAGTTGTTGATAAATTAGAATTATCAGAAATTAAAACAAAAACAATGGTAAAAGCATTAGCAGATTTAAAAGTTGAAGGAAAAACATTAATCGTTTTAGCTGAAAAAAATGAAAATGTTTTAATGTCATCAAGAAACATTGAAGGAGTTAAAACAATTTTATTAAATAACATAAACGTATTTGATTTATTAAAATATAATAATTTAGTTTTACCTCTAGAAACTGTTAAAAAAATAGAGGAGGTGTATGCATAATGAAACCAGAAGAAATTATTATTGCACCAATTGTTACTGAAAAAAGTAACGATCAATTACAAGAAGGAAAATATACTTTTAAAGTAAATAAAAAAGCTACAAAAGTTGAAATAGCAAAAGCTGTTGAAAAACTTTTTGAAGTAAGAGTATTAAAAGTAAATACGATGACAGTAAAAGGAAAATCAAAAAGAGTAGGATACCATGTAGGAAAAACTTCAGATTGGAAAAAAGCTATAGTTACTATAGATACAAATCCAGCAGATGCTTCTTATTTAGCTAAAGGTGGAAAAGAAACTAAAGCTACTAAGAAATATAAAGATTCGATAGATGAATTCATGGGAGCATAGCAAAAATCGATTAAAAACAGCAATATGCACATTTTTATTTCATTAATCAAAACTCGATGTACAAATGTACTATCTCGCTTTGATTAATTTATAAAAATGCACATCTTACAATTTTTAATCAATTTTAACAAGTACACAATATATTTTTAATTTGTGAAGTAAATTAAGATATAAAGAATATCGAGAAATAACTCGGAGAATAAAGAATATCTGCAATGCGGAGCAGGAAAAAATCCGTAAATATAAGTAGAGTAGAGGATTTATCAAAAATGAGTATTACTAGGAAAATGAGGAAAAATTCTTGAGACTATACACAAGTATGTCGAAAGAATTTTGACGAAATTTGACAACGTAAGACGAAGTTTTTCATAAATTCGAGAAAGGAAAATGAAATGAAACACTTTAAAGCATATACCCCATCAAGAAGAAACATGACAGTATCAGATTTTTCAGAAATAACAAAGAAAACACCTGAAAAATCATTATTAGCAAAAAAGAAAGAAAAAGCAGGAAGAAACTGTTATGGAAGAATAACAGTAAGACATCAAGGTGGAGGAAACAGACAAAAATACAGAATAATAGATTTTAAAAGAAGAAAAGATAATGTAGAAGCAACAGTTATTGGAATAGAATATGATCCAAACAGAAGTGCAAATATAGCATTAATCCAATATGAAGATGGAGAAAAAGCATACATATTAGCACCACAAGGATTAACAGATGGAGACAAAGTAATATCAGGAGAAAATGTCGACATAAAATCAGGAAACAGTATGCCAATAAACAGTATACCAGTAGGAACATTAATTCACAATATAGAATTAAATCCAGGTCAAGGTGGAAAATTAGTTAGAACAGCTGGACAAAGTGCACAATTAATGGCTAAAGAAGGAAAATATGCAACATTAAGATTACCATCTGGAGAAATGAGAAAAGTATTAGCTAACTGTAGAGCTACAATAGGAGTTATAGGAAACTCAGACCATGAAAATGTTAAAATTGGTAAAGCAGGAAGAAAACGTCATATGGGATGGAGACCAGAAGTTAGAGGATCAGTAATGAACCCAGTAGATCACCCACATGGTGGAGGTGAAGGAAGAGCTCCTGTAGGACACGCAGGACCAATGACACCATGGGGTAAACCAGCACTTGGATACAAAACAAGAAATAAAAAGAAACAATCTAATAAATTTATTGTTAAGAGAAGAAAATAAAACTGTCGTCCAAATTTTAAATTTGGCGTCGACAGTTATATGCAAAAATTATGTGATAATTTTTATATTAATTTAAAATGATGGAAGGGAGGAATTAGAATATGTCTAGATCAAGCAAGAAAAAGCCATATGTACAAGAAAAGCTATTACAAAGAATAGAAAAGATGAATGAAACAGGAGAAAAAGAAGTATTAAAAACATGGTCAAGAGCATCAACAATATATCCACAAATGGTAGGACACACAATAGCAGTACATGATGGAAGAAAGCATGTACCAGTATATATAGCAGAAGAAATGATAGGACACAAATTAGGTGAATTTGCTCCAACAAGAACATTTAAAGGTCATGCAGGAGATAAGAAGACAAACGTAAAAAAATAAAAAATACAGAGGTCGGAGGTTGGAAGTCAGAAAACTGACATCTATTTCACTGACATCTATCGAAGGAGGTAAGAAAAAGTGGAAGAAACAATAGCAAGAGAAGCTAAAGCAACACTTAAATTTGCAAGAATATCTGCTAGAAAAGTAAAAATAGTAGCAGACTTAATAAAAGGCAAAGATGTAGATGAAGCTATGTCAATAGTAAAATTTACACCAAAAGCATCTTCAGAAATAATTGAAAAATTATTAAAATCAGCAATAGCAAATGCTGAAAATAATCATGATATGAAACATGAAAGTTTATATGTTGCTGAAATATTTGCAAATCAAGGACCAACATTAAAAAGAATAAGACCAGCTGCAAAAGGATCAGCAGTAAGAATAAGAAAAAGAACAAGTCATATAACAATAGTTCTAAAAGAAAGAGAATAATAAAAAGGAGGCAGAATTAAACAATGGGTCAAAAAGTACATCCAACGGGAGCAAGAGTTGGAATAATAAGAGATTGGAACTCTAAATGGTATGCAAGTTCTAAAAATTTTGCAGACTACTTAGTAGAAGATCAAAAAATTCGTAAATTTTTAAAGAAAAAATTATTTGCTGCTGGAATTTCTAAAATAGAAATTGAAAGAACAGCAAAATTAGTAAAAATTAATTTATATACTGCTAAACCAGGAATTGTAATTGGTAAAGGTGGAGCAGGAGCAGAAACAATAAAAGCAGATGTTGCCAAATTAATAGGAAAAGATGTAAACATAAATATAGTAGAAGTAAAAAATATTGATACTGATGCACAATTAGTTGCAGAAAATATTGCAGGTCAATTAGAAAGAAGAATTTCATTCAGAAGAGCTATGAAACAATGTATGCAAAAAGCTACTAAAGCAGGAGCTTTAGGTATAAAAACAGCTGTATCAGGAAGACTAGGTGGAGCTGACATGGCTAGAACTGAATTCTATAAAGAAGGAAATATTCCATTACAAACTTTAAGAGCTGATATTGACTATGGTTTTGCAGAAGCAGATACAACATATGGAAAAATCGGTGTAAAAGTTTGGATTTATAAAGGAGAAGTTCTTCCAGATAAGAAAATGGAAGGAGGAGACAAATAATGCCATTAATGCCAAAAAGAACAAAACATAGAAAAGTACAAAAAGGTAGAATGAGAGGAAAAGCAACAAGAGGAAATAAAGTTACAGAAGGAGAATATGGAATACAAGCTGTAACAGCAGGTTTAATTACAAGTAATCAAATTGAAGCTGCCAGAATTGCTATGACTCGTTATATAAAAAGAGGTGGAAAAGTTTGGATAAAAATATTTCCAGACAAACCAATAACATCTAAGCCAATCGGTACTCGTATGGGTAAAGGAAAAGGAGCTCCAGAATATTGGGTAGCTGTTGTAAAACCAGGAAGAGTAATGTTTGAAATTGCTGGAGTACCAGAAGAAACAGCTAGAGAAGCCTTGAGACTTGCTATGAATAAACTACCTAACAAAACAAAATTCGTAGTAAGAGAAACTGAAAAGGTAGGTGAAAATGATGAAGATAAATAAAATAAGAGAAATGTCTTCACCAGATTTAGAGAAAGAATTAGGTGAACTAAAAACAGAATTATTCAAATTAAAATTTAGTTTAGCTACAAATGGATTAGAAAACACAAGTAAAATAAAAGAAGTTAGAAGAGATATAGCTAAAATAAATACAGTATTAACAGAAAGAAAAATAGCTGAAGCAAAAGCATAGAAAATGTAAAATTAAGATAGCTGTTTGAACGAAGTGAATTACAGATATCTTATGCAAAATTTGGAAAAAAACATTGCAAACGTTAGTAAAGATGACGATGAATGGAGCGAAGCATAGAGAAAGGGAGGATATGTATAAATGGAAGAAAGAAATCTTCGAAAAACTATGACAGGAACTGTAATATCAGACAAAATGGATAAAACAATAGTAGTAGCAGTTGAAAAAAGTGTTAGCCATAAAGTATATGGAAAGACAGTAAAAAGAACATATAAACTAAAAGCACATGATGAAAAAAATGAATGTCATGAAGGTGATAAAGTTGAAGTCATGGAAACAAGACCACTTTCTAAAGATAAAAGATGGAGAGTAGTTAAAATTGTTGAAAAAGCAATCATAAAATAAATAAATTAAAAGCAGTAAATTAATTATTTTATTAAAGTAAAAATTATAAGAGGGAGGAAACAGGTAATGATACAACAACAAACAAGATTAAAAGTTGCTGACAATACAGGAGCAAAAGAAATTATGTGTATCAGATGTTTAGGAGGATCATACAGAAAAACATCTAATATAGGAGATATAATAGTAGCTTCAGTCAAATCAGCAACACCAGGAGGCGTTGTAAAAAAAGGTGATGTTGTAAAAGCAGTAATAGTAAGATCCAAAAA
The DNA here is from genome assembly GCA_947646915.1 of uncultured Clostridium sp. Classification (GTDB taxonomy): domain Bacteria; phylum Bacillota; class Clostridia; order TANB77; family CAG-508; genus CAG-269. Next base: position 24,404 of record CANSII010000022.1, read on the forward strand.
AGGATTAAGAAGACAAGATGGATCATACATAAAATTTGATGAAAATGCAGCAGTAATAATTAAAGAAGATGGAACACCAAAAGGAACACGTATATTTGGACCAGTAGCAAGAGAACTAAGAGAAAAAGACTATATGAAAATATTATCTCTAGCCCCAGAAGTTCTTTAAGCTCTTAACGAGAATGTTTAGTAAACATTCGAGTATTAGAGATTAAAGATGCAGAAATGCGAAGCATTTCTGTAAACATTAATAAAAAAACTAAATATTAAGATATTTAAAATTAACGAATTAAAATAAATAAATAGGTTTAAATTTTGTTAATCAATACAGCCCTTAGGTTGGATAAGTATATCAAAATATAAAATATAGCTACAAAAATGATATTAGATGTAGTTGTATTAACCATAACAACTTAAAGAATAATATATAAACATATATAGTAAAGAGCAAAGAATAAAATGATTGAAACAAAGAGAAGGGAGGAAAATTCTCATGAGAATAAAAAAAGGAGATACTGTACAAATCTTATCAGGAAACGATAAAGGAAAAACAGGAGAAGTATTAGAAGTAATACCAAAAGAAGATAAAATAATAGTAAAAGGAATAAACATTAGAAAAAAACATGTAAAACCTAGAAAACAAGGAGAAGAAGGTGGAATAATATCAATAGAATCTTCTATACCAAGTGGAAAAGCAAATGTAGTATGTTCAAAGTGTGGAAAAGCCACAAGAATTACATACAGTGAAGAAAAAGGAAAAAAAGTACGTACATGCAAAAAATGTGGTGCAAAAATAAATTAAAATGAAATGAAGGGAGGAAAGATATATAATGGAGAAGTTAAGAGAACACTATGAAAAAGAAGTAAAACCAGCATTAATGAAAAAATTCAATTATAAATCTATTATGCAAGTTCCAAAACTTGAAAAAATAGTTATAAATATAGGATTAGGGGACACAAAGGAAAACCCAAAATCATTAGAAAACGCAATGAATGACTTAAGCCAAATTACAGGACAAAAACCAATAATAACAAAAGCAAGGAAATCAATAGCAGCATTTAAACTAAGAGAAGGTGCAAATATAGGATGTAAAGTAACATTAAGAGCTGACAAAATGTATGATTTTGCATATAAACTATTTAATGTAGCACTTCCAAGAGTTAGAGATTTTAGAGGAGTTTCAGGAAATTCATTTGATGGAAGAGGAAATTACTCAATGGGAATAAAAGAACAATTAATATTTCCAGAAATCGAATATGATAAAGTAGATAAACTAAGAGGAATGGATATAATATTTGTAACAACTGCAAAATCAGATGAAGAGGCTAAAGAATTATTAAAATTAATGGGAATGCCTATAAAATAAGAAATAAAACATTGAAAAGAAGTCAAGGAAGGAGAAAAAAGAATGGCTAAAAAATCAATGAAAATAAAACAAGCTAGACCACAAAAATATAGCACTAGAGAATATAACAGATGTAAATTATGTGGAAGACCACACGCATATATAAGAAAATATGGGATTTGCCGTGTATGCTTTAGAGAATTAGCTCATAAGGGAGAAATTCCAGGTGTTAAGAAGGCTAGCTGGTAGAAATTTCATCAAAATTAGAAATTCAGTAATGTACAAAAAATAATAAAAATATATAAATAAAAAATAAAGGAAGGAATTTAAATGAAGAATTTGTTTGATATCCAATATCTAACATTTGACTTCTAACATCTAACTTCCGAATAAGAAAAGGAGGAATGAAAGTTGAATACTACAGATCCAATCTCAGATATGTTAACAAGAATTAGAAATGCAAATACATCAAAACACAAAATAGTTGACATACCTGCATCAAAAATGAAAATAGGAATTGCTGAAATATTATTCAAAGAAGGATATATTAAAGCATTTGAAGAAATAAAAAATGAAAATCAAGGTACAATTAGAGTTACTCTAAAATATGACGAAAAAGGAAATAGAGTAATTGATGGATTAAAAAGAATTAGTAAACCAGGACTAAGAGTATACGCATCTTGTGAAGACTTACCAAAAGTATTAAATGGATTAGGAATAGCGATAATTTCTACATCAAAAGGATTAAAAACAGATAAAGAAGCAAGACAATTAGGAGTAGGTGGAGAAGTATTAGCTTATATTTGGTAAGATTTGGCAGATAAAAAATAAGATAGCTGTTTGAGCGAAGCGAATTACAGATATCTTATGCAAAATTTCGAAAGAAATTTTGTAAACATTGTTTATATGACGATGAACGGAGCGTAGCGAAAAGGCTTCAAAGAAAAGATTTGGCAGATAAAAATTTCGAAAGAAATTTTTAGATGACGATGAACGGAGCGTAGCGAAGTGAAAGGAGGAAAATAGGAAATGTCAAGAATAGGAAATAAACCAATTACAGTACCATCAGAGGTTAAAATAACAATAGAAGGGCAAAAAATTACTGTAACAGGACCAAAAGGGACATTAGAAAGAGAAATACATAAAAATATTTCTATAGAAATGAAAGATAATATAATTAAAGTAATAAGAAAAGATAATGAACCTGCTAATAGAAGTTTACATGGATTAACAAGATCTTTAATTAATAATATGATAATTGGTGTAACAAGTGAATACACTAAAGAATTACAAGTAAATGGTGTTGGATATAGAGTTGCAAAACAAGGAACAGGATTAAATATGTCATTAGGATACTCACATCCAGTAATATTTGAAGCACCTACAGGAATTACTTTTGATGTACCAAATCCAAATACAATAATTGTTAGAGGTATTGATAAAGAATTAGTTGGTCAAACTGCAGCTGTTGTAAGATCTAAGAGACCACCAGAAGTGTATAGAGGAAAAGGAATTAAATATGCTGATGAAGTCATTAGACGTAAGGAAGGTAAAACAGGTAAATAAATTCAAATGAAAATCAGCATCTTGCACATTTTTGTAATTCATAAAAAACTTAGATGTACAAATGTACTAACTCAGCTTTTTATGAAGGAATACAAATGGATAAAAATATTCAATTTTTATCCTAATAGTGTAACAGCTAAAGCTTAACAGTATAAGAAAAAAGTGCAATATACTAATTTTATTTTGAATTAATAATAGGTTTGAAAAAAACTTATAGAAGGGAGGAATAAAGAAATGATAAAAATGACAGATAGAAAAATGAAAAGAACAAGAAGACATTTAAGAGTAAGAAGAAAAATATCAGGTACAAGTGAAAGACCAAGACTATGTGTATATAGAAGCAATAGCAATTTATATGTACAAGTAATTGATGATGAAGCTAAAAAAACATTAGTAAGTTGTTCTACATTAGATAAAGATATAAAAACAAAACATGCAAATAAAGAAGCAGCAAAAGAAGTTGGAACAATGATAGCTAAAAAAGCATTAGAAAAAAATATCAAAACTGTAGTATTTGATCGTGGTGGATACATATATCATGGAGTAATAAAAGAACTAGCAGAAGCAGCTAGAGAAGGCGGATTACAGTTTTAATGTATATAAAAATTATGAAATAATTTTTATATACATTAAAAAGATATTATGAGTTAAGAAAAATAATAATAAGAATATAAAAAGGATGGGAGGAAAGGAAAAACAATGGAAGAAAAGAGCGAATTAAAAGAAAAAGTAGTTGCCATAAACAGAGTCGCAAAAGTTGTAAAAGGTGGTAGAACATTTAGATTTAGTGCAGTTGTTGTAGTAGGTGATGAAAATGGACATATTGGTGTAGGTAATGGTAAAGCAGCAGAAGTTCCAGACGCAATAAAAAAGGCTATTCAAGAAGCCAAAAAGAATTTAGTAGAAGTTCCAGTAGTTGATACAACTGTACCACATGAATATGTTGGAAAATTTGGTAGTGCAAAAGTTTTATTAAAGCCAGCTGCTAAGGGTACTGGATTAATAGCAGGAGGAAGTGTTAGACCAGTATTAGAACTTGCAGGATACAAGAATATAAGAACAAAAGTTATTGGAACAAATAACCCAAGAAATGTTGTTTATGCTACAATTGAAGGATTAAAAGCTATGCAAACAGTTGAACAAGTTGCTAAAAAAAGAGGAAAAAAAGTAGAAGAAATATTATAGTATAAAATTAAATAAAGGGTAATCACATATTTTTACGGGTAAGGGACATACCTTGTCCAAAAAGAAAAACCCGTAATAAAAGATGTGTTCCGTGTTAAAAAAAGAGGAGGTGCAAACATAAATGAAACTAGGAGAATTAAAACCTACAGAAAGTAAAGTTTCAAGAAGAAGAGTTGGTCGTGGAATAGGTTCTGGACTTGGAAAAACATCAGGAAAAGGACATAAAGGACAAAAAGCAAGATCAGGTGGAGGAGTAAGAAGAGGATTTGAAGGTGGTCAAACACCATTATATAGAAGAT
>CANSII010000023.1 GCA_947646915.1 uncultured Clostridium sp.
AACGCTGAAAGCATCTAAGTGTGAAGCCCACCCTAAGATAAGATATCCCATACCGAAAGGTAGTAAGATTCCACAAAGACTAAGTGGTAGATAGGTTGGAGGTGTAAGAACAGTAATGTATTAAGCTGACCAATACTAATAAATCGAGGGCTTAACCATAAAAAATATGGAAATAGTAATCGGAACAAAGAACCTAAAACAGAAATTCATCTATGTATTTTTCAGTGTACTTATACACAATAATTTTCTAGTGATGATAACATTTAGGGTAATACCTGTTCCCATTCCGAACACAGAAGTCAAGCCTAAATGTGCCAAAAATACTTGCGGGTTACCCTGCTGGGAAGATAGGTTGTCGCTAGTTTTTTTTTATTTTATAAAAAAGTTATATTTAAATAAAAAACACAAAAAAGATATGAATTAAGTGTATATTAATGGTATATATTTAATTCATATCTTTTTTATAGTATAGGAAAAATCAAAGATTTTTACCTATATTATAAACATTTATATAAAATATTACTAATAATAAGTATTTAATCATGTACTATATTAAACTTTTCTATAATTAAAATATTCTATAGAAAAATGTTAATAATAATAATAAAAGCAATTAAATATAAAACAATAATTGGCATAATTAAGTGGTAAAAATTTAAGTTTCAGTTTTTTGCAAAAAAATATTATTAAAAAAAAGCTATATATTTCGAAATTCTTTTTTTTTAGGCGTTTAAGATACTGAAATTCAAAGTACATAGATACACTATAATAGCTTAAATTGAATTACAACTTAAGTCAAACTTATTTTAAAATATATATCTTTTTTCTATGATCAAATTAGTATAGAAAAAAACTAAAACTTAAAGCTAAGAAGTATTTACTAAAAAAATAAACAATGATATAATAAAAGAAATTTACTAATTAATGTTTAATATTAAGTGGAGGTAATAAAATGAAAAATAATAATGAAATGGAAGATAATATGGAGAAATATATAGAGAAAAAAGCTATTGAATGTTTAATGAGAACATTAAGAAATAAAAAAGAGTTCTCAATAGAAGAAATAATAAAAATGTTTTCAGATGATATTAAAAATACTGAAGCTAGTATTAATAAAATAATAAGTAATAGAAAAGAAAATATAGATAAAAAGCTAAATACAAAAGATGAAAAAGAGAAAAATGAAATAGAAAATACAATAAAAGAAATTAATAAAAAGATAAAACAAAAAGTAGATAGAAAAGAAATATTATTAAAATCTTTAGAAATTATTGAACAAGCTATAGCTTTTTTACAAATGACATTAAAAAAATGCCAAGACGAAAAAGGTAAAGAAAGAATATCTGTACAGGAAATAGAGAAAACATTATTAAATAATAGTAATAATACTCAAGGAGATTTCTATAAAAATTTAGCATTAATAATTTTTGAGTTAGAAAATAAAAATAAATTAAATAAAGAAGATGAAAGAAAAGAAGCTACTATCAATTATAATAATAATGAGATTGATATATTTAAGAAAATAGATGAAGAGGAAGAAAAAAGATATCAAGAGTTTTTAGAAAAAAATAAAAATATTAATAATGATTTAAAGAATAATTGGAATACATTAATGAATATAAGAAATAAAATAAAAAATGAAAGCTTTCAAGAGCTAAATAACAAATATGAGAAAGCATTAGAAATTTTAAAAGAGATTAGAAATAAATGTGAAAATACTATAAAAGAAACAAAAGTTAAAAGTAAAAAAGATGAATATATAACTAAAGAAATAAATACAATTCCAGTAAATAGAAAAAATGCAAAAATAATGAAATTTCCAAATACTGAAAAAAAAGCAGAAATAATAATTTTTCCAAATGTAGAAGATGATGGGAGAGAACAATAATATGTCAAAAGTAACATGGAAATCAGGGACTTTTTTATATCCAATTCCAGCAGTAATGGTAAGTTGTGGAACAATGGACAAATCTAATATAATAACTGTTGCTTGGACAGGCATTATAAATACTAATCCTGCAATGGTATATATATCAGTAAGACCTAATAGATATTCATATAACTTAATTAAAGAGCAAGGAGAATTTGTTATAAATTTAACAACAAAAGAATTAGTTAAAGCAACAGATTGGTGTGGAGTAAAAACTGGTGCAAAGGTTGACAAATTTAAAGAAATGAATTTACAAAAAGAAAAAGCTAATTTTGTAAAATGTCCTATGATAAAAGAAAGCCCAGTTTCTGTTGAATGTAAAGTTAAAGAGATTAGGGAATTTGGAAGTCATACAATGTTTATAGCAGAAGTTGTTGCAATTAATGCAGATGAAAAATATATAGACGAAAAAGGTGCATTTGATATATCAAAATGTGATTTAATATGTTATGCAAATGGTGGATATTATTGTATGGGAAAAAAATTAGGAAGATTTGGATTTTCAGTAAAAAAGAAGAATAAAAAGAAAAAATAGTTTAAAAATACAAAAAATAAATAAATTTATTGACATAAGTTGGTAAAAGTGGTAAAATAGATAAGCATATATAAAAATATGCTCACATCGTTTAAAAAGTATGGTAATTCGGAGGTGTATTAATATGGCAGCAAAAGGACCAAGAGAAAATATTATATTAGAATGTACAGAATGCAAAAGAAGAAATTATATGACTTCTAAAAATAAAAGAAATAATACTGATAGACTAGAACTAGTTAAATATTGTAAATTCTGTAAAAAACGTACAACACATAAAGAAACAAAATAGAAAATAAAGCTATTTTAGGGAGGAAACAAAATGGCTAAAAAAGAATTAAAAAATAGTAAAGATAAAACAAGCTTTTTAAAAGGTTTTAAAGCAGAACTAAAAAAAGTAGTTTGGCCAACACCAAAACAATTATTTAATAATACAGTAGCAGTATTAGCGATAGTTCTTATTACAACTTTAATAGTATTTATATTAGATGTTTCTTTTGAATCATTAAATAAATATGGAATAGATAAAATAAAAGAAGTAGTAAGTAATTCAATAGATGAAAATACAACATCTGAAAATGAAGTACAAGAAAATAATTCTTCAGTAGAAAATGAAGAGAATACTCAATCAGGTGAAAATGTTAGTATAGAGAGTAATGAAACTGTTGAGCAGTAAAAAAATTATGGAATGATTTAAAAAGTTTGATAATGTAAATAACTATCAAAGGAGGCTTACGATAAAGATGTCTCAAAAAGATTATGATATGAATCCAAGATGGTATGTAGTACATACATATTCAGGATATGAAAATAAAGTAAAAACAGACTTAGAAAACACTATAAAAAACAGAGAATTAGAAGAATATTTTTTTGATATAATAGTTCCTATGGAAGAGCAAATTGAAATAAAAGAAGGAAAAAGAAAAACAAATTTAAAAAAAGTTTTTCCTGGATATGTTCTAATTAAAATGATTGTTACTGAAGAAACATGGTATATAGTTAGAAATACTAGAGGTGTAACAGGATTTGTTGGTTCAGGTACAGATCCAATCCCTTTAACAGATGATGAAATAAGAAATATGGGATTTGATGAAACACAAATTAATGTCGATTATGAAATAAATGAACAAGTTGAAGTCATGAATGGACCATTTGAAGGATTTGTAGGAACTGTACAAGAAATTAATAAAGAAAAACATAAAGTAAAAGTTTTAGTATCAATGTTTGGAAGGGAAACTCCAGTTGAACTAGAATTTTCACAAGTTAAAAAAGTACAATAAAAAAATTAAATTAAAGATATATATGTTAATTTATTAAAAAAATAAAACTTTTAAAAATTTATAGATTAAATATAGTCTGTAAAAAAGTAATAGGAGAATTTAGAGGAGGTGCCAATAAAATGGCAGAGAAAGAAATATCAAATATAATTAAATTGCAAATAGAAGCTGGAAAGGCAACACCTGCTCCACCAGTAGGTCCAGCATTAGGATCAAGTGGTGTAAATATTATGCAATTTGTAAAAGAATTTAATGATAGAACAGCAAATCAACCAGGAATGATAATACCAGTTGTTATAACAGTTTTTAAAGATAAATCTTTTGAATTTATAACAAAAGTTCCACCAGTAGCTGTTTTAATAAAAAAAGCAATAAAAATAGAAAAAGGTTCAGGAAAACCAAATAAAGATAAAGTTGCAAAAATAACTAAGGAACAAGTTAAAGCAATAGCAGAACAAAAAATGTCTGATCTAAATGCTGCATCATTAGAAGCAGCAATGAGTATGGTTGAAGGTACTGCTCGTTCTATGGGTGTTGTTGTTGTAGACTAAAATGCACAATATAATAATTTTATATTGTTTTAAATAAAAATAATTTAAATTGGGAGAGTAAGAATACTCGTTAAAACCAAAGGAGGTAAATTAAAATGAAAAAAATGACTAAAAGATATGCAGAAAGTGCAAAATTAGTTGAAAAAGACAAAGAATATGAAATTAAAGAAGCTTTAAACATAATAGAAAAAATGCCAAAAGCTAAATTTGATGAAACAGTAGAATTACATGTAAAATTAGGTGTAGATTCAAAACATGCAGATCAACAAGTTAGAGGTACAGTAGTACTTCCAAATGGTACAGGAAAAACACAAAGAGTATTAGTATTTGCTAAAGGACCAAAAGCTGAAGAAGCTGAAAAAGCAGGTGCAGATTTTGTTGGAGCAGAAGAACTAATACCAAAAATACAAAATGAAAACTGGTTTGAATATGATGTAATTGTTGCAACACCTGATATGATGGGGGTTGTAGGAAGATTAGGTAAAGTATTAGGACCAAAAGGATTAATGCCAAACCCTAAATCAGGAACAGTTACAATGGATGTAACAAAAGCTATAAATGAAATTAAATCTGGTAAAGTTGAATATAGATTAGACAAAACTAATATAATTCACTTAGGATTTGGAAAGGTATCATTTGGAGCTGATAAATTAGCTGAAAATTATGAAACAATAATGAATGCTATAATAAAAGCAAAACCAGTAGCTGCAAAAGGTCAATATATAAGAAGTGTAGCTATAACAACAACAATGGGACCTGGAATATTAATAGATCAAAAATAGAAAAAAAGGGACATAATTAAATTTTTATGACCATTTAAATTACTAAAAAAAGCCAAAGACAGTAGGCAAAATAAGTTATAATAATTAACTTAAATATGGCTAAGTCCTACCGAGGTTACAATAAAATTGTACATAAAAAAAGTGTAATATAAATAACACTCTTTATAATCTCGGATTAAGTCATATATAATCAAATAAAATTGATTGATGCCAACTAAGATATAATGAGTGTTTTTTGTTGTAAAAAATTAAAAACATTCAAAAATTTAATATATTATAAAATGTATATTTAATTTCTAATATTAGTTTCATAATAAATATATTTCTTTATTTTTAAAAGTAAAACTTTTATTAAAAATTAGGTGAAGTATATAAATTATAAAAAATTATTTAGAAATTGAAAATAAATAAGTTAAGATTTTATTCTTAAACTGTATAAAATTTAGGAGGTGAATAATAAAGTGGCAAGTGAAAAAGTTTTAAATCAAAAGAAAGAAGAAGTTACAAAATTAGCTAATAAAATAAAAGAGGCTAAATTAGTACTTTTAACAGATTATAGAGGAATAAATGTTGAAGATGTTACAGGACTAAGGGCTGAATTAAGAAAGTCAAATAGTGAATATACTGTTATAAAAAATAATATTACAAAAAGAGCGCTAGCAGAAGCTGGAATTGAAGGACTTGAAGACAAGTTAGTAGGACCAACAGCTGTAATAATGAGTAATGAAGATTATTTAGAACCATCAAAAACAATATATAACTTTATAAAAAACAATGATTATTACAAAATAAAAGGTGGAGTTATAGAAGGTAAAGTAATGACAGCAGAAGAAATTATAACATTAGCAAAGTTACCATCAAAAGAAACTTTATTATCTATGCTTGCTGGAGCATTACTTGCAAATATTTCAAAATTTGCAGTTGCACTTGATCAAGTAAGAACTCAAAAAGAACAAACTGAAAACACAAATAATGCAGAAGCATAAATTTAAATAAAAAAATAATAAGAGTAGCGAACTTATATCGCAATAGTAATAAATATTTTTTAGGAGGATTTTAAAATGAGTAAAGAAGAAATGATTGAAGAAATCAAAAAAATGACAGTAGTTGAATTAGCAGATTTAGTAAAAGCTATAGAAGAAGAATTTGGAGTATCTGCAGTAGCAGCAGCAGCACCAGCAGCTGGAGCAGTAGCTGGAGGAGATGCAGCAACAGAAAAATCATCATTTAATGTTGTATTAAAAGATGCAGGAGATCAAAAAATTAAAGTAATAAAAGTAGTTAGAGATGCTACAGGATTAGGACTAAAAGAAGCTAAAGATTTAGTTGATGGAGCTCCTAAAACAGTTAAAGAAAATGTTGCTAAGGAAGAAGCTGAAGATTTAAAAGCTAAATTTGCAGAAGTTGGAGCTGTTATTGAATTACAATAATAATAGAACAAATAATATAGGTCGTATTATTTCATATAATGCGACTTTTTAAATTGGATAATTAAAAGGTGGAAAGAATTATTATGAAAAATATTGGAATAATAGTAGCTATGAAGGAAGAACTTATTGAAATTGCAAAAGAACTAGAAGATGTTAAAACAGAACAGAAATTTAATCTAAAATTTTTAAATGGAAAAATGTCTAATAAAAATATTATACTAGTTGAATCAGGAGTAGGAAAAGTTAATGCTTCACGAGTCGCACAAATTTTAATTGATAATTATAAAGTTGATGCAATATTAAATGTTGGAGCTGCAGGAGCTTTAGACTCGAGTTTAAATATAGGTGATATAGTTATTGCTGAAAAATTGATACAACATGACTTTGATATAACAGCATTTAATCATCATAAGGGTTATATAACAGGAGTAGGAGACTATATTGAATGTGATAAAGGTTTAGTAAAAGACATTTTAAATTCAGCAATAAATATAAAAGATAGCACATTTAAAGTAGAAAAAGGAATAATTGCAACAGGAGATATTTTTTGTACTGATATAAATATGAAAGATAAAATATATACTAAATTTAATGCTAAATGTGTTGAAATGGAAGGAGCAGCAATTGCACAAGTATGTTATTTAGATAAAATTCCATTTGTTGTAATAAGAAGTATATCTGATTCACCAAATGGGAATAATTCTATTACTTTTGATAAATTTGTAAAACTAGCATCTGAAAGGTGTGCTAATGTTCTAAAAGGTTTTTTACGATAATCTATACAATTTGAATAATATTTTTAACATTCTTTAATTATCAAATAATAAAAGCTATTATTGATAAGAGTATACATAATATTATTGAATAAAACTATTGATTAATTAGAAATATTATGATATAATATAAATAGTTGTTATTAAAAAGAGAGAGAGGTGGAACTTAAAACTTAGTTTTAAGGACATATGGATAGTAGTTATATTAATAAAAATCCAAGTTTAAAAATGCTAATAGAAGGTTTAATGAACTTTTTTAATAATAGTAATGGAATCACAAATACTATGAAAGATAAAGTTCAAAAAGTAATAGCATCTCAAGATAATATATATATTACTAATTTAGAAAATGGGTTAGGTAATCAAAAAATTCCAAATGAAAGAAAAAACATAACAAAAATTACTACTAAACCAATAAGAACAGAAAATAAAAATATAATTCATAAAGATGAAAAAACTTTTGGTGGTAGAGAAGATATATAGAAATACAAGAATTTTTAATTTCTTGTATTTTTATCTTGACAAAATAAGAATATCAAGTTATAATTAATATCGTTAATAAATATGGCGAAGTAGCTCAGTTGGCTAGAGCATCCGGTTCATACCCGGCAGGTCGAGAGTTCGAGTCTCCCCTTCGCTACCAAGAGATCATAAAATATATTAAAACAGTGTAAATTAATCGATTTTATATACACTGTTTTTTTAGTATATAAATATAGTTAATCTGACCGTTTATAAAAATATGTAGGATATTTAAAATACCTATATATTTTTTTTAATATATATTTATTTAAGGAACTTAATTAGTATATTGTTATTAATTAGATATAATTTTAGACACTTCACAATAAAATTAAAAGTAAAGGGAGGAAATAAAATGAAAAGTTATAGAAATATTACTACAGGTGAAGTGGTTTATAAAGAAGATGCAGAAGAATACGTGTTAGATAATTTAGGATTAACAATAACACCCAAAGGAAAAAATGGGGAAATGACAATAGAACAAATAGAAAACATAGAAGAAACAGTAAATTGGTATTTTAGTGGAAATTGGATAGAGGAATAAGTAAAAAAGCCCCGCTTTAGCCGTAAGATGTGTTGAATTTTTAAGGACCTGCTCCTCAAAACAGGTGGGTGTCTACCAAAATACTCATGGGCTTCTCACTACTAAAAAGTGTGAGCATGCACGCCATATTTATGAGATCGACTCCTCTTATAAACTTGTAGGTTCTAAAAATTCTGTCTACACGCACTATGCAGGGAACATTAATATCATATTTATTATAGTAAATATAGTTTAACATATTAAAAAATTAAGTTCAAACTATAAAATCCCTAAAAAAAGTAGTGAAAACACATTTATATTATTTTATCTCATTTAAAGTATATTATTCTTATAAAATTTGAATTTTTTTTATTTGAATTTTTTATTAAAAAGTGCTAAAATATTTAGCTATAGATAAGAAAAAAATGTTTTAATGGTCAGGCACTTTTAAAAATCTTTTACATATAATTTTATATAGAAGATTTTTGGAGGTGCATTTATGATAGAAGCACTTTGTAGTATTAGTATATTAGGTTTTTTTCAATTCCTAAAGTCAGCAATATTTGTTGTGGGTTATATAGCAGGAACAAATTTATTTCCAGAGCCACTAACAAATGAAGAAGAAAAAATGTATTTAGAGCAGATGAAAAATGGTGACGAAGATGCTAGAAATATTATAATTGAAAGAAACTTAAGGTTAGTTGCTCATGTTGTAAAAAAATATTCAAATACAAAAGTTGAGCAAGATGATTTAATTTCAATAGGTACAATTGGTTTAATAAAAGGAGTTAATAGTTTTAATGTAGATAAAGGTTCAAAATTAAGTACATATGTTTCAAGGTGTATAGATAATGAGATTTTAATGTATCTTCGTTCAACTAAAAAGTTAAATGCAGAAGTATATCTTAATGAGCCTATTGGAAAAGATAAAGATGATAATGTTGTTACATTGCAAGAAGTTTTAGAAAATAATGAGAGAAACATAGAAGATGAAGTTGATTTAAAAATGAAAATAAAAAAACTTTATAATAAAATGGGAGAAGTTTTAAAAGATAGAGAAAAAACAATTATAGAATTAAGATTTGGATTAGATGGTTATAAACCGAAAACTCAACATGAAATAGCAGAGATGATGGGAATTTCACGTTCTTATGTATCAAGAATTGAAACAAAAGCAATAGAAAAACTAAATAAAGAAATAGAAGAATGATATAAAAAGTCATTCTTTTTTATATTATAGAAAAGTTCTCCGAATTTCCTATAATATAAATAATTGTACACAATGTTACTTGCATAAAATTGGCACATAAACAAAGACAGAGCATGCTATACATAAATTTAAGCAAAAAGAATAAATTATAATAAATAAATAAATAGGGGGAAAGAGAATTTTGAAAATAATTATAGACATTTTAAAAGGAATTGCAATTGGAGCAGGAGGAATAATGCCAGGTATAAGTAGTGGAGTATTATGTGTAGTATTTGGAATATATGAAAAATTAATAGATAGCATACTAAATTTTTTTAAAGACATAAAAGCAAATATAAAATTTTTAGTTCCAATAGGTATAGGAGGAATAATTGGAATAATAATTGTAAGTAAATTATTGCAATATTTTTTAAGTATTTATCCAATACAAACAAAATCAATATTTATAGGGTTAATAATAGGAGGAATACCGTTAATTTTTAAGCAAAAACAATTACAAGGAAAATATAAAGTAAAAAATATAATATTTTTAATTATTGCATTAGCAATAGGAATTTTTACAGTATACATAGAAAACAAGATAAATATTACAACAAGTGAAAGTAATAGTTTTATATATTTATTTTTAAGTGGATTTTTAATGTCAATAGGAATAGTTGTACCAGGGGTAAGTAGCACAATAATATTAATGCTAATGGGTGTATATTATATATATTTAAATTCTGTATCAAATTTATATTTACCAGTATTAGTTCCAATGGGGATGGGGATTATTTTAGGAAGTTTGCTTTTTATGAAGATAATAAAAATATTATTAGAAAAATTTTATAAAGAAACTATGTATTCAATTATTGGTTTTTCTATTGGTTCAATTATGGTATTAATTCCACAAGTAACTTCTAGTGTTGAAATTTTAATAAGTATCTTTTGTATTTGTTTGGGATATTATTCTGTTAAATTTATAAAATAGGTTTCAGTTTTGAAATATATATCTTTATTCTATAATTAAATTTATAAAATAAAAAAACTGAAAGCTAAAAATTTGTAGGACTTGTAAAATAGTATTAAATATAATATAATTGGCTAAAGAACAATAACTAGTAATAAATAAAGAAGGTGATTATATGACAATAATGGAAGCAATGAATAAAGGAATGATAGAATTAAAAAATGCCAATATAGAAACACCAAAAATGAAATCAAGATTATTAATGCAATTTATATTAAATAAATCAATGCAATATGTTATTGCAAATGATTTATTACAAATGAGTAAAAAAGAAATAGATTTATACTTTTCAGCAATAAAAACATTAAGACAAGGAATTCCATTAGAACATATAACACATCAGAGAGAATTTATGAGATTAAATTTTTATGTTGATGAAAACGTTTTAATACCTAGACAAGATACTGAAATATTAGTAGAAGAAGTAATTAAAATTGCTAAAAGAGTTAATGCAAGAAAAATTTTAGATTTGTGTACAGGAAGCGGAGCAATAGCAGTATCGCTTGCAAAATATATTCCTGAAAGTGATATAACTGCTATAGACATAAGTAATGAAGCTTTAAAAATAGCAAAAAAGAATGCAAGAATTAATGAAGTTGAAAATAAAATAACATTTATTAAGTCAGATTTATTTTCAAATATAAAGCCACAGAAATTTGATATAATAATATCTAATCCACCATATATAAAAAGAGATATAATTGAAAAACTAGCTGAACAAGTAAAAAAAGAACCACATATTGCACTGGATGGAGGAAAAGATGGATTAGATTTTTATAGGAAGATAGTAAAAGAATCATATCAATATTTAAAATATAAAGCTTATTTATGTTTAGAAATAGGTTATGATCAGAAGATTGATGTTTCTAATATTATAGATAAAGAAGATAAATTTGAAAAGTTGTATTCAAAGCAAGATTTATATGGAATGGATAGGGTTATTGTAGCACAATTAAAATAAATAATATGAATTAAATGGCTTTAAGTTTCGACTTTTAAAATAAAATATATATGTGTAAATATAAGGAGGTTCAAATGTCCTTTTCATCAGATATAAAAGAAGAGTTAAGTAAAATAAACAATTTGTCAAAAAAAGATGAAGTTAAATATGAATTGATAGGGTATTTAATTTCCAAAAATACTACAATATTACAAAATAATATAATAAGATTTGCAACAGAAAATGATTATAATATAAACAGATATTCAAAATTGCTTAAGAATTTACAAATAAACCATGATATAGAATTTGATGGAAAAGTTTTTATTATTTATACTAAAATACATAATTTAAAAAATATTATAGATGTAATAAATGATAATATTTATATAAAAAGAATAGATGAAAATGAGATAAATGAAAATAATAAAAAAGCCATTATAAGAGGAGCTTTTTTAGGCGCAGGTTCAATAAATAATCTAGACAAAAAATATCATCTAGAAATAAATTTATCTAATGAAGAAAATTTAGAATTCATGGACAGTATTTTAAAGTTTTTTGATATAAAATCTAAAACTTTAAAAGCAGAAAACAAAAATGCTATCTATTTAAAAGATGGGGAAGAAATATCAACATTAATTGCACTAATTGGTTCAAATAAAGGCGTTTTACAGTTTGAGGATATGAGAGTAAAAAGGGAAATGAGTGGAAAGGTAAATAGAATTGTAAATTGTAAAACAGCTAATTTAAATAAAACAATAAATGCTTCAATTGAACAAATTGATGCAATAAAAAAATTACAACAAACTGATAAGTTTAATAAGTTAGATGACAATTTAAAAGAAATTGCACTTCTTAGATTGGAAAATCCAAATATGTCTTTAATAGAACTTGGTAGGAATTTATCAATTCCTATTGGAAAGTCAGGTGTAAACTATAGGTTAAGAAAGATTGTTCAAATTGCAAAAGAATTATAGACAAGACTTAAATATTATCTTTTGTTTTGGTTTTTCTATAGTTGAATTTTTACAATAAAAACAATATTATTAAGTTGATTCAAAGGAATGAGGTCAAAATGGAGCTAGGAGTATATATACATATACCTTTTTGCGTTAAAAAATGTTATTATTGTGATTTTGTGTCATATGAAAATAAACTAGATTTGCAAGAAAGTTATATAAAAAAAGTAATAAATGAAATACAAGATAATGAAGAACTATTAAAAAATAACAATATAACGACAATATATATTGGAGGAGGAACACCATCTATAATCAATCCTGAATATATAGAGAAAATATTAAATAATATTTTTGAAAGATCTAATTTAAAAAATAAAGAAGATATAGAAATTACAATTGAAGTAAATCCAGGAACAGTAACTAAGGATTATCTACAGATGTATAAAAATTGTGGAATAAATAGGTTGAGTATTGGTCTCCAAAGTACAAATGATCAAATTTTAAAAACAATAGGAAGAATTCATAATTATGAACAGTTTTTAAAAACATATAATTGGGCTTTAGAAGTTGGATTTAAAAATATAAATGTTGATTTAATGTTAGGATTACCAACACAAACAATTACTGATATAAAAGAAGGATTAGAAAATATTTTAAATTTAAAACAAGCTCCAAATCATGTATCAGTATATTCATTAATAATAGAAGATGGTACACTAATTCAGGAAATGTTAAATGCAGGTAAACTTCAATTTCCAACTGAAGAAGATGAAAGAAATCAATATCATTATACAAAAAATTTATTAGAATTACATGGATATAATCATTATGAAATATCAAATTTTGCTAAAAGTGGTTATGAGTCTAAACATAATTTAAATTGTTGGAAACAAAAACAATATGTTGGATTTGGACTAGCGGCACATTCATATATAAATGGTATTAGATATGCAAATACTAGTGACTTAAATGTATATTTAAATAATATTAGAAAAGATATTAAGATTGTAAATGAAAACCAAACATTGGATGATATGAAAAGGGAATATATGCTTTTAGGGTTAAGAATGTTAGATGGAATTAGGATTACAGAGTTTAAAGAAAAGTTTGGTGAAAATCCTATTTATATTTTTAGAGATGAGCTACAAAGATTAGTTGAAAATGAGCTTGTAATTGTAGATTTGGATAATATAAAGCTGACTAATAAGGGTCTTGATTTTGCAAATATTGTTTGGCAAGAGTTTGTGTAATGTCCAAGAGGGACGTTTCTTTTTGGACATTAGGGTAAAATTTTTTGTAGAAAAAAATTTTTTGGACAAACGTTGACATAATTCTAGACAAATTGGCAAAAAAGTGGTATAATTATATTATGAATTAAAGATTTGGAGGTAAATACATACATATGAAAATAAGATTAAAACTTTCAAAAGGGGCAATGAAAAAAGGTTGGATTATGTATAAATGTTCAAAGGGAATTATTCCCATTGGACTGGTATCAGTATCAAGAGAAGGGATATTGGTATTGTCAAAGAAGGCAGATTTAATCGAAACGATTAAAGAAGCTTTCGATCAGGAATGTGGCTGAAAGGCCACATTCTTTTATGAAGGAGAAAAAATGAAAAATATAAAAGATTATAATTTAGAAGAATTAAAACAAGAATTAGTAGAGATAGAAGAAAAGCCATTTAGAGCAGAGCAAATATTTAAATGGATACATCAAGAAAAAGTAAAAGAATTTGAAGAAATGACAAACATATCAATAGAACTAAGAAAAAAATTAAAAGAAAAATATACAATATGTAACTATAAAATAATAAAAAAACAAGAATCAAAAGATGGAACTATAAAATACTTATTTGATGTATTAGATGGAAATGCAATAGAAACTGTATTGATGAGTTATCATCATGGATATAGTATATGTGTATCATCACAAATAGGTTGTAAAATGGGATGCAAATTTTGCGCATCAACAGGAATAAACTTTATAAGAAACTTAACATCAGGAGAAATTGTTGAACAAATAATAGCAGTAGAACAAGATACAGGGGTTAGAATATCAAATATAGTATTTATGGGAATAGGGGAGCCACTAGATAATTATGAAAATGTAGTAAATGCAATTAGAATTATTAATAATTCTAAAGGATTAAATATTGGAGCAAGACATATTAGTATTTCTACAAGTGGACTAGTTCCAAAGATATATAAATTAGCAGAGGAAAATATTCAATGTACATTATCAATATCATTGCATGCAACAAACAATGAAAAAAGAAGCAGTATGATGCCAGTTAATAATACTTATCCAATTGAAGATTTAATAAAAGCATGTAAAGATTATATTGCAAAAACTAATAGAAGAATTTCTTTTGAATATGCT
This sequence comes from uncultured Clostridium sp., assembly GCA_947646915.1. Lineage (GTDB taxonomy): Bacteria > Bacillota > Clostridia > TANB77 > CAG-508 > CAG-269. The sequence continues at coordinate 14,825 of CANSII010000023.1, forward strand.
TTAGCCAAAGATAATAATGATAATTTAGAGGATGCAAAAGAACTTGTAAATCTTCTAAAAGGAATGTTATGCCATGTTAATTTAATTCCTATTAATAAAATTGAGAATGGTAATTTTACTAAAAGTTCTATTGACAATATTATGAAGTTTAGAGATTATTTAAATGAGCATGGTATTGTTGCTACTATTAGAAGAGAATTAGGTTCTGATATTGATGCAGCATGTGGGCAATTAAGAAGAAAAAATTTGGAAAATTAAAATTTGACTATTTTATGTAAATATGATATAATTAAATTATCAAAAAAACGCAGGAAATCCTTAAAAAACAGTAGGACACCTGACTATTTAATTAAAAAGGAGAAAAAAAATGAATGAAATTTTAGCATTCGTAAATGCAAAAATAGTTGTTGTTCCAACAAATATAAATAATGTAGAAGACTTTTTAAATGTCTCGATTGAAGATTATTTGAATGGAATAAAATATGTTTTACCATCCCTGTTAATATGGGAAAATAACAATTTAAAATTAATAGATAATACTAAGGAATTATGTAGCATTTCAATAGAAAAATGGGAAAATATGATAAAAAACGGCATTTGTGACAAAACTGTATCTGCATTCATTAATTATTTAAATCAAAATTTTCTAATATATGATAGAAACCCAATAACTGCAGATGCAAGAAGAGGACTTATTGCTATTATTTCAACAATTGAACAGTATTTTTAATTTCAGACCCAAAAAAGGAAGACGCTGTCTTCCTTTTTTGGGTATATTTAATTTTTATAATATAATGCAAATCAATCCCCCAGAACCTTCATTAACAATACGCTCTAAAGTTTCTTGAAGTTTAAGTTGAGCCTCTTCAGGCATTTTAGAAAGTTTAGTTTGAAGACCCTCATTAACAAGTTCATGTAAACTCTTACCGAATATATTAGACTCCCAAATTTTAGTTGGATCATTTTCAAAGCCAGAAAGTAAGTAATTAACTAATTCCTCAGATTGTTTTTCAGAACCAACAATTGGAGAAACTTCAGTAGTAACATTTGTTTTAATCATGTGTATGCTAGGAGCAGTAGCCTTTAATTTAACACCAAACCTTGAGCCTTGTTTTACCATTTCAGGTTCATCTAGTACCAATTCATCAATAGAAGGTGTAACAATACCATAACCTTTAGCATTGACTTCTTCTAAAGCATAAGCGATTTTATCATATTTTTTCTTAGCATTAGACAGATCTGAAATAATACCAAATAAATCTCCCTCATTTTCAACATTAACACCTGTAATCTCTGTTAAAACTTTATAGAATAATTCTTCTTTTAAATCAATTTGAATATTAACATTTCCTGAACCAAGTTCAATGTTTGTTATAGAAGTTCTAGATATTATTTCTGTTTGATTTATTTTATTAGTGCAATTTGATACATCTTTTAAAACATGAATATCTGAAAAGGCATCTTTAATTTCATTAAATAATTGTTCTTTAATTGGATGATTAAAGTTTAAACCATCAACCCAACGTGGAAATTTTATTGCAATTTGTTGAGTTGGAAATTCATATAAAAGCTTAGAAAACATTGTGTTAATATCATTTAGATTTAAATTAGAACAATTAATAGGCATTACACTTGTTTGGTACTTTTCAGTTAATCTTTGTGCAAGTTCTTGTGTATAGTCAGAAGATGGATTTTCAGAATTTAGCAATATTATAAAAGGTTTATCTAATGCTTTTAGTTCAGATACAACTCTTTCTTCTGCTTTTATATAGTCTTCTCTAGGAATATCTGTTACTGTTCCATCTGTTGTAACAAGAATTCCTATAGTTGAATGTTCATCAATAACCTTTTTTGTTCCAATTTCTGCTGCTGTTTCAAATGGAATTTCTTCCTCAGACCATGGTGTTTTTACCATTCTTGGCATATCATCTTCTAAATAGCCAATAGCATTGTCTACTAAGTACCCTACACAATCAACTAATCTAGTTTTGAATTTTAGATTATTTTCCAAAGTTATCTCTATGGCTTCATTTGGAACAAATTTTGGTTCAGTTGTCATTATTGTTCTACCACCAGCACTTTGTGGTAATTCATCTTTTGCTCTTTCTTTTTTATATTCATTATCAATATTTGGAATAACAAGTAAATCCATAAAATTTTTTATAAATGTAGACTTACCAGTTCTTACAGGACCTACAACACCTACATATATATCTCCATCAGTTCTTTTTGCAATATCCTGATATAAACTTGAATTTTCCATCTATATACCTCCCTTTAAAATTTACAATTTAAATATTATATGAAACACTATAAAAATTTTTAGTGTGACAATTAAAATTATATATAGAATAATATTAATTTGAAAAAATGAGTTAGACCTGTGTCGTTATTCACATTAGCCTGTTATAATGTGTGTCTAAAATATAAGTGCTCAGTAGTTTAAACGCCTTGAAGAACGGAATTTTTGACAATTAATATTATTCATATTTAACTATATAGACTATACATGTTTGTACGAATAACTTTAATTAATGTATATTGCCAATTTGTAAAGTATATGACAAGTTTTCAAAAAAAATTGATAAATTTATGAAAGTGTGCTAAAATAACAAATATTGAAATTATGAATAAAATATAGTATTATAATTTTGTTACAATTTACTGTCTTAAAATATGTTTCAATATTTTCTTATATATATTTTTTTTATGAATTGTAACAGAAATATAGAATAATAGACTACTTGCATGGAGGTTATCATGGATAAAGAAGAGGAAGTTAAAAAATTATTAGAAAAATATAATCAATCTCATATTATAAATTTAATGAATAAAATAGATAATAATAAAAAAGAAGAATTAATAAAACAAATTGATAAAATAGATTTTCATCAAATTATGGAATTGTATGAAAACACAAAAAAGGATGTAGAAATAAAAGATAATAAAATTGAGGCAGTTCCATATTTAGATAAGGAAAAGTTAAGTAAAAATGAAAAAGATTTATTTATAGAATTAGGTGAAAAAGTTATAGTAAATGGACAATATGCAGTTGTGACAATGGCAGGAGGTCAAGGAACAAGGCTAGGTCATACAGGACCAAAAGGTACTTTTAAATTAGATGTTTATGGAAAGGGAAAATATTTATTTGAAATTTTATCAGAAGATTTAAAATTAGCTAATAAAAAATATAATACAGTAATACCATGGTACATAATGACAAGTAAAGAAAATAATAAAGAAACTTTTGAATTTTTAGAAAAACATAATTATTTTGGATATGATAAAAATAATGTAATGCTATTTGAACAAGGAGAATTGCCTTTAGTTGATATAGATGGAAAAATGCTTATGGATAAAAACTTTAAAATTAAAGAAGCTTCTGATGGAAATGGTGGAGTTTTCTTATCTTTGAGAACTACAGGAATGCTTGCAGATATGAAAGAAAAAGGCATCAAGTGGGTGTTTATTGGTGGTGTTGATAATGTTATTTTAAAAATGACAGATACAATTTTACTTGGAATGGCAATAGATAAAAATGTTCAAATTGCTTCTAAGTCAGTTGTAAAGGCTAATCCACATGAAAGAGTGGGTGTATTTTGCAAAATGAATGGGCATCCAAAAGTTATAGAGTATTCCGAATTGCCTGAAAAAATGGCTGAACAGGTTGATACAAATGGTGAATTGAGATATGGCGAATCTCACATTATGTGTAATTTGTTTACAATTGATGCTATTGAAAAAATAAGTAAAGAACCTTTAATCTATCATAGTGCTTTTAAAAAGAATTCGTATATAAATGAAGATGAACAAGAAGTTATACCAAATGAGCCAAATTCGTATAAGTTTGAGTCTTTTATTTTTGATGGTTTTGAACTATTTGATGATATTGCTATTCTTAGAGGTAAAAGAGAAGATGATTTCGCTCCTGTAAAAAATAAAGAGGGTGTAGATAGCCCTAAGACTGCAAAGGAGCTATATGAAAAATATTGGGAAAGACAATTTTAAAAAATAAAATACACAATTTAAAAAAATAGTTGAAAGTTGATTTGAAATATGTTAAAATAAAAAAGTTACAAAAAAAAAATTATTTTAAAATCCTACTCAAATTTTTTGGGCAGGTAGAAAGGTAAGTGATGAAAAGAGCAGCTAACTTAAACAAACTTGTAAACAGGCTTGTAAAATTTAAACCTCGGACTCTTAAAATGGAAGAAGGACGTAATGAAATTATAGTAACGGTAGTCTACTACCCTTACTATGAAATTAAAATTCAAATAAAACAGTATTATGCTACTGTTAAAACGAATTATTCTAAAGAAATATATTATTGCCATAATGTTAGGGCAATAATAAAAGCTGTTCAAAAAGAAATGAGACCCTAATAGAGTCTCATTTCTTTTTGTATAAATTTACATTTGTTGATTTCCTGGAATAAAGTAATCAACAACACCATAGACCAAAGCACCAATTATAGCAGCAATCCAAGAAATAGAATAACCAGCTACAAAGAATTGAGTAACATAAAGAATAATAGCAGCCAATGCAAAACCAATAAAGCCTTTACCAAAAGGGCTTGCATGTAAGCCAGTAAACTTAGTAACTAAATAATCTATTACAGTTAAAACAACTGCAGCTATAGCTAATGTCCATATATTATTTATAGAAAATCCAGGTGTAAAAAAAGCAGTTATGGCTAAAACAACAGCAGCAGCAACAAATCTACCAATAACTTGCCACACTGTAGAAGTTCCATTTTCACTTCTAGTTTGAGAATTTGACATATCCAAAACCTCCTTAAATCTAGTATTAAAAATTCATAAAATACAAATCTTTAAAAAATCAAAAAAGTTAAATTCAATTTTAAGGCTTTAAAATTATTATTCACTATAAAAAAAAAATTATTCAAAAAATTAAGTATAGAAAAGTTAATTTTTGTTAAAAATAAAACAAAAAATTATATTTTTAGCTTTATTAATTAATATTACTTTTAAATTGTAATAAAAATTAAAAAAATGATAAATTAGAGGTGAAAAATGTTAATAAATTTTTTTAGATCAATAATATTATACATAATAGTATTAATAGTGATGAGATTAATGGGAAAAAGGGAAATAGGGCAATTGCAACCATTCGAATTAGCAATAGCAATAATGATTGCAGATCTAGCATCAATACCAATGACAGATCCAGGAATACCAATATCAAATGGAATTATTCCAATATTAGGATTGCTAGTAATGCACTTAATGATATCAATGATAAACTTAAAAAGTGTAAATGCAAGAGGAATAATATGTGGAAAGCCATCTTTATTAATTTATAGAGGAAAAATCGATGAAAAAGTGTTAAAAAAGGAGAGATTTACTATTAATGAATTGCAAGAGAGATTAAGAGGGAACAATATTGTAAATTTAGGAGATGTTGAATATGCTATATTAGAGACAAATGGACAAGTTACTGTAATACAAAAACCTGAAAAAAGAAACACAATACCAGAAGATTTTAATATAACTCCTGAATATGAAGGAATTCCATATGATTTAGTAGTTGATGGAAAGATTATGGATAAAAACCTTAAAGCAATTGGAAAAGATAGAGAATGGCTAAAAAAACAAGTTGAAAAGTTTAAAATGAAGCCAGAAGAGGCATTAGTAGTTACATTTGATGGAAAAGGGCAAATATTTTGCCAAAAAAAGCAAGCATAATAAGGAGGCAATATGTTAAAAGAATCAATAATTTCTATTATTATAGTTATTTTAATTGTATTTGGAGATATAAAAACTCAAAATTATACAGTTGAAGCAGTAGAAGAAACAACTAATTATTTATTAGAATTAAGAGATGTTATAATAAATGATGATGAGTTAGTAGATATAGATGTTGCAAAACAAAAGATTAATGAAATCCATCAAAAATGGGATACAAAATACGAATTATTAGCTTATTATATTGAGCATGATGAATTAGAAAAAGTGGAAACAGAAATTACTGGATTGAAGGCTTATTTAGATAAAGAGGAATTATCGGAAGCGGTTGCTGAAATTGATAAAAGTATTTATATTTTGGAACATATTAAAGAAAAAAATGCTTTTAAACTAAAAAATATTTTTTAATTTACAAAGAGGACGTTTCTTTTTGGATATTATTTTGTGCAAAGTTTATTAAGAACTATTTCTTTTGGAAATAAAAATAAGTGAAAGCTAAAAGTTTTCACTTATTTTTGCATATTTTTTAAGTTTTTCATAAACAAGGTAATTAATAGTACCAGCAGGGAAGTGACCTGACTTATCTTTTTTACCAGCTGGAACACCAGTTAAAACTTCAATACCTTCTTCAATTGTAGAAATAGCATAAATATGGAAAAGATTATTCTTTACAGCATCAACAATTTCATCAGATAATTGAAGATTATCAACATTCTGAATAGGTATCATTACACCATGTTCACCTGTAAGACCACGCATTTTGCAAATTTGAAAAAATCCTTCAATTTTTTCATTAACGCCTCCAATTGGTTGAATATGACCTTTTTGATTAACAGAACCTGTAACAGCAATTGCTTGATTAATAGGAATTTCAGACAAACTAGATAGTATACCATAAAGTTCTGTACTAGAAGCACTATCTCCATCAACACCATTATATAATTGTTCAAAACAGATACTAGCTGTTAAACATAAAGGAATATCTTGTGCAAATAATTCTCCTAAATATCCTGTTAAAATTAGTACACCTTTTGAATGTGATGATCCAGAAAGTTCAACTTCTCTTTCTATATTAACAATTCCATTTTTCCCTGTATAAGTATTAACTGTAATTTTTGCAGGTTTTCCAAAAGAATAATCACCAATTGTCATTACAGTAAGACCATTTAATGTTCCAATCTCAAAGCCTGATGTATCTATTAAAAGTGAATTATCTTTAATCATTTCCATATATTTTGCATCAAATTTTTTTACTCTTTCAATACGTTCGGCTAGAGCTTTATCTACAAATTCTTTTGTAACAATTTTTGATTTAGAAATTTTTGCCCAAGTTGCAGCTTCACCTGTTACTTGTATTAAGTCATCAAATCTAGTTGATAATTTTTTATGACTTCCTGCTAATTTTGAAGCAAATTCTATTATTCCTGACATTGCAGATTTATCCAAATGTGGTAATTCTTCTTGCTCACAAAATCCATGAATAATAGAAGCTAATTTATTAGCATTTTCTTTATTAAATGGTGCATCATCTTCAAACTCAACTTTAACTTTAAACAATTCTTTAAAATCTGAATCCATTGCTAAAAGAGTTTGATATATAGAATTATCACCTATTAATATTACTTTTAAGTTTATAGGAATTGGTTCAGGTTTTAAAGATATCATAACCATTGAAGTTTTTGGATCAACAGGATTTTCAATTCCTATTTCTTTAACTCTTAAAGCTTTTTTTAAGGCTTCATAACAGACACCATTTTGTAACAAATCTTTTGCTTGAAAAATTATATACCCTCCATTAGCTTGTTGTAAAAGTCCTGATTTTAACATGGTATGGTCTGTTTTTAGTGAACCATAGTAATTTTCGTATTCAAGTGAACCAAAAATATTATGATAAGAATAGTTTGAGTCCATTATAACAGGTGCACCTTCACGGTTTGAATTATCTACAAATAAATTAACACGGTAATTTAAAGATGGATCTGATTTTTTATTTGCAGGATTATTTTGTTGTTGTTTTTCTTGCTCTTTTTCTTCATCAACAAAATATGATACATTTTTTAATACATCAGTTTTTATATCATTTAAGAATTTAGTTATTTTTTTATTTCGTTTAAATTTAGATTTTAGATAATTGATGTGAACATTAACTGTAAGTAGAGCTATATTCGATTGCCATTCACTTATCTTTTTATCTGATTGTCTTTCAATTACTTTTATTTGTTCTATTGCATCCATGATTTGAGATTGAACAATTGTTGACTTTTCTTCATATTGTTGTTTTAGTGTTTCATCTAATTTTTCAAATTCATTTTCATCTATTGCTTTTCCATTAACAATTGGCATCATATAAATTCCATTTTGTGATGCTTTTACCTGAAAGTCAAATTTAGATGCTTCTTCATTTAATTTATCTAATAAGGCAGAACGTTTCTCTTCATATTCTTGCCTAATTAAAGTTTTTTCTTTTTCAAAATCGTCTGCATTAAATGTTTTTTTAATATCTTTTTTTATTTCTAAAATAAATCCATCCATTGATTCTTTAAATTCTTTTCCTTGCCCTGCAGGTAAAGAAACTGCTATTGGCTCATTTGGAATTTCAAAATTGTATATATAACACCAATCATTTGGAACTTTCTTCTTTTTTGATATTTTATTTAGATAATTTTTTGTGTACATTGTTTTGCCAACACCACTTGGTCCTTCAAGATATAAGTTATATCCTTTTACATCTACTTGTAATCCAAATTCTAGTGCTTTTAGGCCTCTTTCTTGACCTATTCCTGTTATGATTGATTCTATTTCTTCTGTTGTTTCAAAGTTAAATATGTTTTGCTCACATGTCATTTTTAAGTCTTTATAATTTAGTTCATTCTTGCTTTTCATTTGTTTTCCTCCAAATATTTTCTTTTAGTATTTACAGTTTTTTTATTTTTATTGTTATTTTATATTACTTATATTAATTTGTAAAGTCAAATATTTAAATTTATATACATATTTTTAAGTATTGTTATTTTGAGATATTAAATAAGTTATAAAAAAGACATATATTTAAAAGCTTCGTTTTCCAAGGCGTTTAAGAAACTGAAAATTCAAAGTATGGAGACACACTATAACAGGTTAAAGGGAATAACAACTCACTGTCAAACTCACTTTTAAATATATATGTCTTTTTTATAATTGATTTTATATTATAAAGAACTGACACTAAAAAATTATTTTTTAAGTATTGTTATTTTGAGATATTAAATAAGTTAGAAAAAAGATATATATTTAAAAGTTTCGTTTTCCAAGGCGTTTAAGAAACTGAAAATTCAAAGTATGGAGACACACTATAACAGGTTAAAGGGAATAACAACTCACTGTCAAACTCACTTTTAAATATATATGTCTTTTTTATAATTGATTTTATATTATAAAGAACTGACACTAAAAAATTATTTTTTAAGTATTGTTATTTTGAGATATTAAATAAGTTAGAAAAAAGATATATATTTAAAAGTTTCGTTTTCCAAGGCGTTTAAGAAACTGAAAATTCAAAGTATGGAGACACACTATAACAGGTTAAAGGGAATAACAACTCACTGTCAAACTCACTTTTAAATATATATCTTTTTTCTATAATCAAATTTATAAAATAAAAAACCGAAAGTTAAATTATAAAAAATATTGCAATATAGAAAAAATAAAGATATAATAGGAACAACAATCTACGAAAGGTAGGAAAAAAATGAACAAAACAAAAAGAAAGATATTTGAAACATCAATGAAACTATTTGCAGAAAAAGGATATGATGCAACAAGTATAGAAGAAATAACAGCAACAGTAGGAGTTGCAAAAGGGACACTATACTATCACTTTTCGAGCAAAGAAGAAATATTTAATTTTTTAATAGAAGAAGGAGTAAAATTATTACAAAACAGTATAGATATAAAAACAGTAAAATTAGAAAATTATATAGATAAACTAAAAGCAATAATATTAATACAAATAAAAATAGTAAACAAATATGAAGACTTTATAACAATACTATTAAGCCAATTTTATGGAAAAGAAGCAAGAAACAAGAAATGCCAAAAACATATATATGAATACATAGGAAAAATAGAAAAAATAGTAGAAGAAGGAATTAATATAGGACAAATAAAAAAAGGAAATCCAAGTGTTATTGCATCAGAAATATATGCTTTAATAGCATCAACATTAGTATATAAATTAAAAAGTGAAATTGATGTAATAAAACTATACAAGGAATTTGAAAACACAATAATAGAAGGCTTACGAAATAATAAATAAAAAAATTTAAGATTTTTTTATAATGACATACATAGATAAGCAAAGAAAAGAGGTTAAAGATGAGAGAAGCAGTACATGAATATGAAAAATTCACAGATATAAAAGATATGTTAAATAAATCAGCAGAAAAATTTAGTGATAAAACAGCATATATATTAAAAACAAAAGAAGACGGAAAATTTAAAGAAATTAAATATAAAGAATTCAAAAAAGACATAGATGCACTAGGAACAGTATTAATCAACTTAGGATTAAAAAACAAAAGAATAGCAATAATAGGAGACAATAGATATGAATGGGGAGTATGTTATTTAGCAACAGTTGCAGGAACTGGAGTAGTAGTTCCATTAGATAAAGCATTACCAAATAACGAAATTGAAAGCCTAATAATACGTTCAGAAGTAGAAGCAATATTTTATACAAATAAATATGATGAAATAATGAACGAATTAAAAAATAAGAAAAACACAAATTTAAAATACTTTATATCAATGGACAAAGAAGAAAGCACAGAAGGAATAATCTCATATAAAAGATTAATAGAAAAAGGAAAAGAACAGTTAGAAAATGAAGATAGAAAATTTTTAGATGCAGAAATTAATACAACAGAAATGAGTATAATGTTATTTACATCAGGAACAACTTCACAATCAAAAGCTGTAATGTTATCACACAAAAATATAGTAAGCAATTTAATGGATATTGCTGCAACAATATATGTAGGAGAAAATGATAGATTTTTATCATTTTTACCATTACACCACACATTTGAATGTACAGTAGGATTTTTATATCCAATATCAAAAGGCTCATCAATCGCATTTTGTGAAGGATTAAGACATATTGCAGAAAATATTAAAGAATATGATATAACAGTCATGATTTCGGTACCAGTATTATTTGAGGGAATATGTAAAAAAGTATTAAAAGCAATAGAAGCACAAGGAAAATTAAAAACAGTAAAATTAGGACAAAAAATTTCTAATACACTATTAAAAGTGGGAATAGATGTTAGAAAAAAATTATTTGGTCAGATATTAGAGAATTTAGGACCAAAACTAAGATTATTTGTAGCAGGTGGAGCTGCACTAGATCCTGAAACAGAGAAAATATTTAATAGTCTTGGAATAACTACATACCAAGGATATGGATTAACAGAAACATCCCCAGTAATAGCAGCAGAAGATGATAAATATAGAAGAATAGGATCTATAGGAAAAACATTCCCAAGTTTAGAAACAAAAATTGTTAATCAAAACGAAGAGGGAATTGGAGAATTAATTGTAAAAGGACCAACAGTTATGTTAGGTTATTATAATAATGAAGAAGCAACTAGAGAATGTATTGATGAAGATGGATGGTTTCATACAGGTGATTTAGCTAAGATAGATAAAGATGGATTTATATTTATAACAGGTAGAAAAAAATATGTTATAGTTTTAAAAAATGGTAAAAATATTTATCCTGAAGAACTAGAAATTTTAGTAAATAAAATTGCAGGCGTTACAGAGAGCTTTGTATATGGAAAACCAGATGAGAAGAGTGATTTTAAAATATGTGCAAAAATTGTTTATGATAAAGAATTAATGAAAGATATCTACGGATTACAGGATGAAGAACAAATTAAAGAAAAGTTATGGCAGGAAGTAAAACTATTAAATAGAACTATGCCAGCATATAAATACATTAAAGATATTATTGTTACAGAAGAAGAGTTAATTAAGACTACAACAAGAAAAATAAAAAGACATGAAGAGATAAAAAAAATAGAGGTTAGAAATTAGAATATTTAAAAATTAAATAGAAAGAAAAAACATTATAATCAGTATTGTAATATAATTGTAATATAAATGTAACAAAAATGTAATTAAAAAAACTGCAATTTCTATTGTAGTTTTTTGTTTATTATTGTATAATCGTAAAAGAATGATAAACTTGAAAAAGCAAATAGGCGTAAGATAAAGGAGGTTGTTTACAATGTCTAAGTCTGGCATAGTAAACGTGAGAATGGTTATCACGGAAGAGAAAATCTTATCAAATATAGAAAAAGTTCAAAAAATGATAAATCCTAAAAGTAAGAAACAAATTGTACAATTAGAAGAAGATACTTACTTTAAAGATTTAATAGAATCAATAAAAGCATATTTAATTGAATATCCAAAAAAGAAAAACTTTCCTATAAGTGTGTATAAAGCTGCTTACGGCTTAGTTGAATTTGCAACAAATCAATTTGAAGAAAACACTAAAAAAATAGAAGAATTGATTAGACAAAGAGAAAAAAATATTACATTAGCAGGACAATTAAAAGAATTAATAGAAGATGTAGATAATAAAACTGAAAATTGGAAAGAAAATGTAAAAAAAGCTGAAGGTAGTTTTGAAGATGATATTATAGAAACTTTAAATGTTTTAGGAAAATGTAAAACAAAAGAATCACAAAATTATTTAGATGCAATCAAATTGTTAAATGCTAGAGTAAGTAATTTGGAATCTAATTTACATATAGAAATAGATATGGAAAGAATTGAAGATAGATCAAAAGCTTTAAGTTATATTGGAATTGAAGTAGCTGATGCACTAAAAACTATACCAACACCTGTTGATGAAGAAAATACAGCAAAAGAAGAAGTTGAAAATGTTAAAACAATAGAAGAAAATGTACAAATTGAAGAAAATCAACAAGTTATTGAAAATGTTGAAACTATGGATGATGTTGAATTACAAGATCAATTACAACAATATATTCAAGAAAATTCTTTTGAGACTAAACATTCATTGTGGCAAAGATTTAAAAATAGTAAGTTTGTTAAGACTATAAAATATGTATTGAAGATTAGAGTTGTTTTAGATTATCCTGCATTACCTGAAGGAAGAGGAGAAAATTATTAGAAGTTTTTACATAAATAAAAATGAAAATCTTTATTAATTTTTGATATCTTATTGTTTTGATACTATTATATTATCGTTACAATTCACAGTTAAAATTTATATCTTACATTTTATTTATATATTTTAAAGCTGTGAATTGTAACATTTATTAATAAAAATTATTATTAGTGTGAAATTTATGTAGGAAAAAAATTATTAAAAAATAAAAAAAGTATTGACAATAATAAAAAAATGTTTTATACTTATTATTGCGTTAAGCAATATATTTAAATATTATGCTCCCTTAGCTCAGTTGGTCAGAGCAACCGGCTCATAACCGGTGGGTCCAAGGTTCGAATCCTTGAGGGAGCACCAACGACGTATCTGTTCGAACTAAATTGAGCAGATAGATACAAAAATCAATCAGAAAATAAAATCTGGTTGATTTTTTTGTTGCTTAAAAACAATATTAAAATCATCCAAA
>CANSII010000024.1 GCA_947646915.1 uncultured Clostridium sp.
GGTAGAGCAAAGGACTGAAAATCCTTGTGTCCCTGGTTCGATTCCAGGTGAAGGCACCAAACAAAAAAGCGAACAGAAAATTACCAAGTTTTCTGTAAAATCTAAAAAAATATCTAAAAAATTTGAAATTGGAGTAGTTTTTAACAGGCTACTTCTTTTTCATTATTTATAGAAAGTATATTAGATATTGCAATACCACTTTGTTCCATACTACTACTATCTAAATGTGCATATATATTTGCGGTAGTGTTATAATTAGAATGTCCTAGCCATACTTGAATTTGTTTCATATTGATTCCTTCAGCAAGTAATAAACTTGCACAAGTATGCCTTAAATCGTGAAAACGAATTATTCTTAAATCGTTCTTTTTTAGTAATTTTGTAAAAGCATGTGATACATAATCAGGATTTAATAAAGTTCCCATATTATCAACACATATATAATCTAAATATTCTTGATTATAACTATTGCCACAAATTGTTTTATTTTGTTCTTGTTTCTCTTTAAGTTCTAATAAGTAGTTTTCAACTACTGGTAACAAAGGTAAAGTTCTTGTACTAGATTTTGTTTTAGTCTTATCTTTTTTTACTAATTTATTAGAACTTATTTGTGTTACTGTATGATTTTTTAGTATAGTTTTATTTGTAAAATCTATTGCACTCCATTTTAAGCCAACAACTTCACTTCTTCGTAATCCATAAAAACAACTTAAAATAACTGGTGTTTCTAGTTTTGTATTTTCAATTATTTTTAAGAGTTTCAATATTTCTTCACTTGTATAATGTTTTGCATTATATGGATCAATTTTTGGTAATTCTACTTTATCAGCAGGATTAGAAATGATTACATCTGTTTTTACTGCATATTGTAAAGCCTTTCTAATATTTGCATGATAATGTTTAACAGTATTCCCAGAAAGTCCATTGTCAATTAAATATTGATAAAAGTCTTGAATATCTTGTGCCTTTATAGTTTGTAATATTACTTTTTTATTCTCGAAATAAGTTGTCATTCTTCCATTTATTAGTTTTTCATAACCACAATAAGTTGTTTCTTCAACAGATGATTTAATTATCTTTAGCCACTTTTTCATAAAATCTATAAATAGTATATTTTCATTATCAATATTATCACTATTGATTTCTTCTTGAAATTTAGACCTAATGCTTTCAAGCTCATTTTCTGCCTTTTTCTTATTTCCTTTTACTGCTTTTACTTTAGTAGAAACCCATTTTGTTTTCCATTTTCCATCTTTCTTAAAACTCAAAACTGCTTGATATATTTTATTTTTAATTTGTAAGCTACCTGTTACTTCTATCATAATTAACTCCTTTCGTTCCTATAACAGTTTAAATTTAACTTACTATTGATATTTTAGATAATACCATGAAAGTAAATTAATGTCTAGTTGTGTTATATTTCGTTTTGATTTGTTAGATAAGCTATTACATTTCTTTTTGGTATTTTATATTGTCTACCAACTTTTAGTGCCTGAATAGTTTTATTTCTTACTAATCTGTAAGCAAGAGTTATGCCAATTCCAAGCATTTCTTTTAATTGATTAATGTTTACTAAATCTGGATATGAAGTAAACATCATCTCGTAATTTTCTTTAATAGTACCCATATTGCAAGTCCTCCTTCCTTTAAAATTCACAATAAAAAAGACCTATTAAGTAATCTTAATAAAGTCCTGTTAATAACTATAAACATATCTATTTTTATATTTTTGTGTTGGTACTTTGATATTCATATTTATTGTTTTTGGAATATCATAACCAACTTTCAATTTGCCATCTATACTTAAATTTCCTTTGCTATTAGTATGGTATATGCTAGACCACTTTGCTAAAGCATAATCTGACATATTATTATGACTATATGATAATTTCATTGCATCTTGTTTTTGCTGTGCTAGCATTTGCTCATAACTATTGTCATATTTCTTTGGTCTATCATAAGTTTTAAAATAGTCTTGTAAATAAACTTTTCTGTTTTCAGCATTTGTTTTTTTACGATTTTCCTTTTCTTGATTGTTTCTATTGTCAGCTTTTACAACTTTTGAAACATAAGGACAGCTTTTTCCAACTACTTTAGCAATTTCATTTTGTTTTAGATGTTCATTATAATATAAGTCTAAAATCTGTTCTCTAGTATTCAATTTTTCTTTTTCCTCCTTCACTTTGTTACGTATTAAGAAAATGTAATTAAGCATAGCTTAAACATTTTCTAAATCCTTTGGTTAATTTTTTGTTTGCAAGATTTTAAATACAGGTATTCCATAGGTTATCCGTAATTCACTTCGTTCAAACGGCTAACGTAAATTCGCCTATTGACATTATCTAATATATGTTGTATTATTATATTGTGAGAAACACATAAAACATATTAGATATTGTTATTATACTATCATATTTTATAGTTGTCAATACAATTATTAAATATTTTTAATAATTTCTCACATAATAATCTGATAAGGGGAAATAGAAATGAGAGAACTACCACAAAATAAGTTCTTTGAGGGATTTTATATTTGGTTTGATAAAGAAAAGAAAGAAGAATATTATGGAACACCTTTATATTTATATAATGTAGATACCAAAATAGATACTGAAAAAAGACAAGTAAAACTATTCTTAAAGAAAACAAAATTTGATGGCTTAAAATATCCAGGTATTTTATATTTTCCATATACAGAAAATTTTGGTACCATGCTTATGATGTTTTTAAATGCTGACTTTTCTAACTTTGAAAAAGCATATACAACATTCTTCTATGCCTATGGTTTTGAACTATTAAAAGAATATGTACCATATAAAGAATTAGAAGATACCTATACATCAGAAAAGAAAATGCTCGATATTATGAAAAGAGTATTTGAAGATAGTTCTTATGAACTAATTGAAATGCAAGAAAATTTTAGAAAATGCGTGGATAAAGTTTATAATCTTAATGGAATAAAAGGATTAGAAGAAGCAAGTGCAAATTCAAAGTTCATAGCAAATATAATCAAACATGAAAGTGATGTATATAGATATTCTAGTAAAATTGAAGTATTTTTAGACAGCTATGCAAGTAAAGATAATGACTATCACGAAGAAAATTATAAAAGTTTAGTAGAAAAATTAGAAAATGATACATTATCTATCAAAAAGCATAACATTTATACAAGTGAAAAATTAAGCAATATCTTATATGTAGTATTAGAACAAATAGTACAAGCACCAAACCTACCTATAAAACAATGTCAAAATTGTGGAAAATACTTTATACCAAGTTCAAGACAAGATGAAGTATATTGTGAATTTCCAGATGAAAAAGGAAAAACTTGTAAAGAAAAAGGTGCATTAGAAACTTATAAAAAGAATTTGGAAAATGTACCTGCCTTATTAGAATATAGAAGAAGTTATCAAAAGAAAATTATGATAGTTTCAAGAAATAAGGATAACAAGCAATTAAAGAAAGATTTTGATAAATGGAAAAAAGAAGCACAGGCGAAAATCAAATTATTTAAGCAAGGCAAATTAGAAGAAGAAAAACTATATAATTGGATGCTTGAAAATAAATAGGAAATAATATGAATAATATGTAGTAAAATTTCAAAATAAATGCTATAATATGAATATAATTTAGAAAGGAACAACAGAATATGGATAATATAAATTTAATGGAATATTGGCAAAATAGTAGTGATGAAGATTATAATGTAATGAATGTATTATATAGTAATAAGAAAAATAGTTATTCTCTATTTTTTGGACATTTAGTGATAGAAAAATTGTTAAAAGGTTTATATGCTAAAAATAACAAAGAAAATCCTTATGCTATAAAATCTCATAACTTATTAGCACTTGCTGAAAAATGTAATTTAGAACTAACTGATGAGCAAGTTGAAAAATTACAAATAATTACACAATTCAATATAAGTGCAAGATATGATGATTACAAAGAAACATTTAATCAAAAATGCACAGATGATTATACATCTGAACAAATAAAAAATATTGAGGAGGTACGAACATGGTTGAAAAGTCTATTAACACAGGAATAATGGAATCAATACAAAAATACATTGAAAAAATAAGTGAACATTATAAAATTGAAGCAATCATCTTGTTTGGATCGTATGCAAAAGGAACAGAGAATGAAGATAGTGATATAGATATAGCAATCATTTCAAGTGATTTTAGTGATATTATTGAAGATGGAGCAAAGTTAATTGGATTAACTTGGAAAATAGATACTAGAATAGAGCCACACCCAATAACAACAGAAGATTTTGAAAAGATTTCAAATCCTTTTGTAAAAGAGGTTGTAGATACAGGAATAAAAGTAGCATAGGATTAATAAACACATAGTAACAATAATGTTATTATGTGTTTATTTTTGGATAGTTTTTGACATTGTTTACATATTTTGTTATAATTATTATGTTGACAATTTGTATTTTATATTTCATACAATCATAAGGAGGAATACAATGACGATTGAAGAATTAAAACAAAAACAGGTTTTTAAACCTTCTATTACAGAAGAACATGCAATAAGTTTCCTAAAAAATGTTGAATTTGACAATGTGAAGTCAATCGGCATTAGTACTGCTGGATATTTCGAGGGATACTGGGCAGAACTTGGAAAAAATGTAACAGCGACAACATTAGATGCAAAAGGTATGGAATATACAAAACATCTTCTAAAAGAAATAAAAAATTTAGAATTTGGTATTGAAGATGTAACGCAAGACATGCCAGAGCAAAACAATACTTATGATGTTGTGTACTCAAGGTTGTGTTTACATTATATTTCTGATTTGGAGTTAAAAAAAGCATTGAGTGAGTGTTATAGGGTACTTAAAAAGGGTGGTCATATTATTGTTGTAGTTAAATCAATAAATGATTGGACAGCCAAAACAGATGGTGCATTTTATGAAGCAGAAACTGGTTATACCTATACTCCAAGCATAAAAAGATATTCAAAAGTATCAAGAAGGTTACACAGTCTTAACTCAATTAACCAAGCCATGAGGAGTGCAGGTTTTACAGTTAGTTCTTCAAATGAGCTTACAGAAACAATTTACGAAGATTATGAAAGGACTATTATTGAAAAGCCTGATGCAACGGTTATTGAGGTCTATGCATCAAAGTAATGTAGCAGTTTTGTTAGAGCGTGAAATCTTGTGCTATAAGATTTCACGCTCGTATTTATATTCAAAATCTAATTAGTTGTTTTATTATCTTTCCAACTCCCACTCTTTTTCTCTTTCTTCGTGTTTAAGTTGCTTTTGTGGGTCAATAAAAGAATGTGTTTCTTCCTCAAAATCGCTAACTAATTCTTTGGACTCGCCAATATCAAACTTATGACAAATCCAAACTATAAATTTATCAACAGTTTCATAGAATTTATCTATAATTTTTTGTAAATGATTATTTTCCTTTTCTAAACTTTTGATTTTACTTTTATATTTCCATTCAATATCAAATTCCTTTTCCTTATATTCTGCTTTCATATTGTTTACTTGCTTATGAAGTTCTTTGTTATCAGCAAGTATGGCATCTCTTTCCTTTTGATATTTTTCAGCCTTATTAACTAAATTTACTTGTTTTGATAGTTCATTATGCAATTTTAAATTTTCTTGATACAATTCCATAATTTTATCATCTTTAGGCTTAATAATTTCATTTTCTACTTTTTCTCTATTAAGTTTTATGAGTTTAATATCATTTATATTTGGTGTTTCTGGTAATTCTAGTTTTATATTATCTAATACCTTTTTAGTATTTTCAAAATTAGTTAATTTCTTTAAATCTTCAATTTTCTCGTGTTTTGCTCCAGTTTCTTCTACTGGTAAACCTCGTTCTAAATCAAAACCTTTTGAAGTTATATATTTGTGAAAAGCATTTTGTAGCTCTCTGTAACTATCTCTACCTTTCCAAAAATCTCTACAACATATTTTATCAATGTTATTTCCTTCTTTATCTTTTGTATGAATTACTGGTATATATACTAAATGCATATGTGGTGTTGTTTCATCTAAATGTACTGCTGCTGACACAATATACTTTTCTCCAAGATTTTTGTAATTACATACAAATTTATAACTTTCTTTGAAATATCGTTTTGTTTCTTCTAAACCAATCTTATTAAAAAAAGCATTATCAGAAGTAATCATCATTTCACACATGATATTACTATTACTTCTAATAGTGCCTTTTAAATCATATTCCTTTTTCATTTTATCAAATTCTCTTATATAGGTTAGTTCATTTTTCTTACACCAAAAATTAAGATGTGTTCTTGTAGGATCAATATCTTTATTAGAATGACCTTTTGACCTTCTATCATTGTGAATGTATGACCCTTGTGCATCCACTCTTGTTAATTTATCATTTCGTATAATAGCATAGCTCATATCTTTTTTGTACCTCCTTCTTTGCTCAAGATATTCTTTGAATGTCTAACATACTAGACAAACAAGTTTGTCAGTATGGCAGAGTTTTGCAACCCCACACCCCAAACCTAAAAATTGCTACTCGCATTTTTAGGTATTTCATAAAAACTGCTTGTCGCAATTTTTATGAAATTTGAGCAAGAAAAATAAATTTTTCTTGCTCAATTCACTTTAGCAATTATCAAGAAGAAACCAGAGGGAGAGAGCTAAAGTGAATTAGGTGTAATAATCCCATTTGTGAAAAATAGAATTATTACACCTATATAAGCTGAAACCGTCGGTCGTTCGCTTCGTTTCATAGGTAGTCTAGTAAGTAACACTATAGTTACTATAATTGCTGATACATTTAAGTATCTTGTTCATACTTGCCCAAACTTTTTACAATTACAAATCCATTCAAGTTTTGCCACCGAATACTCTTTTATTATTGTGAGTATGTGTTCTAAAATCTCACTCACGCACTTTGTATAATTAGACTACTTATACAAATACGAATGAACTTTATAGCATCGGCTCATCACACCAAACACTTTTTAAGAGGTGTTGCATTTCTCTTTTAAAACAAAAAAACTACCTGTAGCTTTAAAACTACAAGTAGTTAGTGTTTATATTATTTAATTAGCCCTCACAATCGTTTTTTAGGCGATTTTTTGTATGAGGTAGAGTAATTTTATATACTCTTATTTTTGTTATAGGATTTTTTCAAAATATTATTATCAATAGTAAGTTCTAATTTTATCTAAAAAATATCTAAAAAACTTATTTGAAAAAGGTCATTTTAATAATTATTTATTTTTAAATATTTTTAAGAATAAAGTTAAAATCTTGCTTATTTTTCAACGGTTTAAACAACATTAAAAGATTTTATCTAGTATTAAATATCAAAGAAGTACGAAAACTGAAAATCCTTGTGTCCCTGGTTCGATTCCAGGTGAAGGCACCAACGACGTATCTGTTCGAACTAACTTGAAAAGATAATAGAGAATCAATCTTCAAAGGTTGGTTCTTTTTTAGTTGGTAGTATATTGCCTTGCAGAGCCCCCATGTTATGATAGGATGTCATAACATATAGGGGAGAATGTTTTAGTTAAGTACACAAAAGAGATTAGCTGTTACATAACTTTCTAGCAAAAGTATGTAACCCACTATGACACTTTCAAAACTATCGTTTTGCAAAGGTGTCGTGGGCTCCTAGGGGAGGGCTCATAAATTATCTAATCTTGCGATAGATAATTTATGTTTGGCTTCGCCAAATCAAAATAATATTTTCATTTTCATTCAAATATTATTTTGATTACTGAAAAATTTTTGTGCTACCTAGCATAAAATTTTTTCAGTATCTTTCTGCTATGCTTTGTAAGAATATAGAGCAATACCTATATAGTCTTTTTTAGCATAACAAAAAGACCCATTAGGCACAACAAATAAAACTACTAATATTGTAACTTTTTTGCAAAGTAGTGCATTTTACTTGAAACATCCTGTACTTAATATTTTATAGAAAATAATTGTTTTTGAGGAAATTTTATGATATAAATAAGGAGATATATAATAAACAAAATGGAAAAAGTGAGTGATATAATATATGAATAAACAAATAATAAAAAAGATGTTTCCAATTTTAACAAAAATACGAAAGAAACAAAATAATTTAAGTTTTTATTTAAAAATGCATATAGATAAGAATAAATATAGCAAAAAAATAATAGAAGAAGACTTATTATATTCATTACCTAAAATCAAAGATAAATTAATAAATACAGAAACAGGGTTTCCTATAGAATATCAGTATAATAAAGTATTTAATTTAAAACTAGCAAGCAAAAAAATACATCATTTAATCATAGAGCCAAAAGAAACATTTTCATTTTACATGAGTATTAAAGATGCAGAAAAGGAAGAAAAATATAAAAAAGGATTGATTTTAGTAAATGATGAAATACAATATGTAGAAGGTGGAGGAATGTGTCAATTATCGAATTTACTATTTCAAGTATTTTTAAATAGCCCATTAACGATAGTTGAAAGACATACACATAAAATAAAAGATTTTCCTGATAATATGAAAGATTCATTAAAAGGAATAGATGCAACAATAGCAGAAGGTTTTTTAGATTTAAAAGTTCGAAATGATACAGATAATAAATTTCAATTAAATATAACTTTTGATGATGAATTTATATATGGGCAATTAAAAACAGAAAAAGAGATTTTAAGTACTTATAATATAATTAATAATAATTTAAAATATGTAAAAATAGATGATAAGATTTATGAATTTGTAGATGTTTATAGAAAAGAGACTAAAAATAATGGAGAGGTTGTAAAAGAAAAATTATATACAAATAAAACCGAAATTGCTTATGAATTACCAAAAGAAATAATAATTCATACAGAATAAGTATAATAAGTTATACAGAGTTTACTTTGCAAAAAAATTCAATGAACAGAACTTTTTCTGCGTTTGGTTGTTAAATAAAAAATGATATTGCCACACTGCAACGGTTTCGTTTACTTTCTCACAAGCAAAACTTGTTCAAAAGTAATCTCAACCTAACAAGTTCCAATAAAACAAGAGACAAGGTCAAAATATAAACAATAAGGAACTTGTACAAATAAGATAAACTTATTTGGCAGTGTTGGTATAGCACAATGTTAAAGTGTAGAGAATTAAATAGAATAGTTATTAGCAAATAAAAATAAATGTGTAGAACTTTTATGAAAAAGTATAGTTGGTCGAAAATGCCACTGTACTTTTTCTCGAAGGTCTAAAAATTTATGCCTACAAAATTTATTCTCTTGTAGTTTTTATAAGGCATAAATTTTTAGACAATAAGCATTTACATTGTATAATTTCAATATTTTAATAAAATAGTAAATCGTGAGTAGTATTTGAATTTATGGAAGGTATTATATGAAAAAAATAAAATAATTAAAATAGTGGGGATACTTGTAATTTATCTAATTAACTTTTTTATATATTCATCTGTATTTTCCCTAAAATAACCACAATGACCTAGCGAATCAATCTTGATAAATTCACTATTTTTATATTTTTTAATTCTAGGTAAGCAAAGTCTTGCTATATCCTTTGTTCCATATACAAATGTTATTTTTTTCTGTGAATCAATATCTAATTTTGGTGTTTCAACACTATAACAACTATCTAACAAATGTGTTAAACTTTTTATCTTTACTATTGGTGCAACATATTGTTGTACTTCTCCCATACCATTAAAGCACTTATTCAATTCTTTAATTGTATTTTTTGGATGTTTTTTTATATTAAGCAAACATTTTTTATATCTATTATAAAAATATTTTTTAATAATATTTGGAAAATTAAAGATAGGTGCACTATCTACAATTACTTGATCGACTCTATCTTGATTATTGCAAAAATAATGAAATGCAATATTACCACCTAAAGAAAATCCTATAATTGCATTTAATCTATCAATGTTATTTTGTTTTAGAAAATTATCAATAGTTTTTTCTTCATTTTCCATTGATATATAGTCTGAATTTTCATAATGACCACTATATGTCGGAATAATCAAATAATATTTATTACATAATCTATCTATTACAAAATCAAAAAATTTAGCACTTGTAAACATCGGGTGTAATAATAACATTTTCTCTTTTTCTTTATTCCCATAGGTAACTATTTTCAATTAAAATCAACTCCTATCTAAATTGTAATTTCTTGAGGTGATTATAATATAAAAAACAAATTAAATCAATTAGCTGTATTTATATATAGATTTGATATTACTAAAAAGAGCTACTATTTTATAGTAACTCTTGAAAATAAAAAGGGATATTATTGCAATTAATTCTACTAAATTAGCAATAACTCTTTGTAATAATTTTAAGTTTTTAATATTGCTTCTTTTTGCTTTATCATTTCACAAATTAAATCTGCTACTTTTTCCACTCCTAATAAGTCACTATTAATACAAATATCGTAATTTGAATAATCTTTCCATTCTCTTTCTGTATAGTATTTATAATGTTTTGCTCTTGACTTATCTACATTCTTAATTTCTTTTTCTGCTTTTTCTTTATCAATACCATAAAATTTTGTTGCTCTATTTATTTTATCTTTTATATTGCTATACACAAATATTTTTATAACATCATTTCTATCTTTCAAAACAAAATCTGCACATCTTCCAATAATAACACAAGACTCTTTATTGGCTAATTCTTCTATTTCTCTAGATTCGTTAATAAATAGTTCATCTTGATTTGTTAACCCTGTACTATTCAAAGCTGATAAAGTATTTTTAGACTGTTCATTCTTTTCAACATATTCTTCTGTTAGTCCTGTCTTTTCTGCTATTTTCTTAATAAAATCTTTATCATAAAATTTAATTCCCAATTTATCTGCAATTAATCTTCCTATATATCTACCACCAGAACCATATTCTCTAGCTATTGTAATTACTAGATGTTTACTTAATTTATTATTTGTACTTGTATCATCAATTAAACTACTACTTTGATATTTTTCTTTACCTAGTTTCTTTAAATCTATTACAATTAATATTGCTGATAATAAAAATGCAACTCCATCTCCTACTGGTCCAGAATATAATATTCCTTCTACTCCAAAGAATTTTCCTAATATAAACATTGCTGGTATTAAAATAATAATTTGTCTTGATAAAGATATCCAAGCACTTTTGATACTTTTTCCAATTGATTGAAAAAATATTCCTGCTGCTAATTGAACTGTACTTAAAATATATAATAATAAGTATATTCTAAAGGCTATACAAGCAAATTCTGTATATAATTCATCTCCTTTTCCAAATATAGAAATTAATTGTTCTGGTATTGTCTGGAATAATATAAATGCAATTGTAGCAATGACAAAATTAACTTTC
This sequence comes from uncultured Clostridium sp., assembly GCA_947646915.1. GTDB lineage: Bacteria > Bacillota > Clostridia > TANB77 > CAG-508 > CAG-269. Next base: position 11,344 of record CANSII010000024.1, read on the forward strand.
AAAACTAGCTTTAATGTAGATTTTACTCTATCATATTTTTCTGCTCCATAATTGTATCCCATAATAGGTTGAGCTCCTGTTGCTACTCCTAATATGATACTGTTCAATATCTGTGTGATTTTCATTACAATACCTAATACAGTAATTGGTATTTCTGCACCAAATCTTGAATTTTCTCCATATTTAGCAAGTAGATTATTTTGTATTGACATTACAACAACTGCACTTGCTAACGAAATTAGACTACTGATTCCTAACATTGTAATTCTTCTTATAATTGAGAATTTTAATTTAAAATCTTCTTTTGTTAATTTAATTGTTTTAAATCTTTTCATATAAGCTATGTTCAAAATAAAAGTTGCTAATTGACTAATCACTGTTGCCCAAGCAGCACCACTTATTCCCATTTTAAAAACAAATATAAAAATAGGATCTAAAATTATATTTAAAACTGCTCCTGTAACCATAGAAATCATAGAATATCTAGGATTTCCATCAGCTCTAATAATTGAACTTAATGCAGTTGCTATCATAACAAAAGGAAAACCAATTGCTATAACATAGCCATATTCAAGTGCATAATCTTTTAAAACATCTGTACATCCAAAAATATTTAATAGCTGTGGTAAAAATACTAATGAAGTGACACATAGAATAATAGAAATTATTGTAGTCATGTAAATAGCATTTCCTACACCTTTACCTGCTTCTTTTTCTTTCTTCTCTCCTAATTTTAAACTTAAATAACTAGATGCGCCATCTCCGAAGCATACTGCAAATAGCCGTACAAACTATGGTAAGTGGAAATACAATATTAGTTGCACCATTTCCTAAATATCCAACACCTTGACCAATAAATATTTGATCTACTATGTTATAAAATGAATTTACTAGTAAAGATATAATGCAAGGAATTGAAAATTTCCTAATTAGTTTCCCTATTTTTTCATAACCTAAAATGTTTTCTTGTTCCATATTCTTCTTCCTTTCTCTATATATTGACTATTTAAAAAATAACAGCTATACTATTATAAAGTCTACCATTATGGTAGAGTCAAGGAGAAAATTATGAAAAGTGAAAAAAATTTATTAACCATTGGTGAATTTTCTAAACAAACAGATGTGAGTATTAAATCTTTAAGATATTATGATGAAATTGGTATTTTGCCTCCTGTTTATATAGATAAATTTACAAATTATCGTTATTATTCATTTGAACAAGTTGCAATTGTTAATATTATCAAACTATGTATTGGTCTAGGTATTCCACTTAGAGAAATTAAAAATTTTGCCCAAAAAGAAAATAATAAGATAAATTATGATGGTCTTATTGACTATGGCATAGAATTAACTCGGAAATTCAATAGTTAAATTACAAAAAAGAATTAACTATTTAAAGTCTGTAAAAAAAGAACTTGCTCGTATTAACAGTTATTCTTTCAAAGAAACTAAAATATTTGAAATGCCTGAAAAATATTGCTATGTTTTTCCTTATCAAACCATTATAACACCTAAAAATTATAGACTTACACTTAAAAATATCTTTGCAAATATTACAAAAGAAGGTTACAAAATTGGATATGAATCTGGTATTCTTTTTCGTTATGGAAAAAATTTAAAAGAGCAATTTATTTTTGTGGATATTGATGATTATAAAAATTCTACATTACTAGAAAATATAATTCATATTCCTGCAAGTAGCTATATTTGCAAAAAAAGTAAATGTAGTCTAATTAATAATGCTCCAAATATTTTTCATGAACAGTTTTTAAAAGATTACACAAAAATTGTTATTGAAAGTTGGAAATATACTGGAGAATTTAATACTTCTGATACTTTTTTAGAAATTAGATGTTCTTTATCTTAACTAAAAACAGTTGAAATAAATCAAACAATATACAAGATATTAAGGAAAGAAACTTTAAAATAAAAAAATTTAAGTATCGTCTTTTTGCAAAAAATATATTATTTAGAAAAAAGATATATATTATTTATCTCTGTTTTCCAAGGCGATTAAGATATTGAACAATCAAACCTTAGAGACACACTATAATGACTTAAAGTGAATAACGACTCACTGTCAAACTCGCTTTATAATATATATCTTTTTTTTATAATAAAGTTTGAAAAATAAAAAACCGAAACTTAAATAAAAAAAAGGTTGTAAATTTACAAAAAAATTGATATACTTATAACATAAAAAGAGTATATCAATTTTTGATATTAAAGGAGGAATAAAAAATGGAAGAAAAAGAATTAAATCAAGAAGTAGAACAGAAACAAGAAAATGGAATAGAAATATCACCAGATGTAATAGCAGTTATTGCAGGAGTAGCAGTATCAGAGGTACAAGGAGTATCTTCAATGTCAGGGGGATTTGCAGGAGGAATATCAGAAGTATTAAGTGGAAAGAAAAATTTAGCAAAAGGAATTAAAGTAGAAAAAACAGAAGGAGTAGCAAAAATAGATGTAAACATTATAGTAGAATATGGAACAAGAATACCAGACATAGCATTTGAAATTCAAAATAGAGTAAAAAAAGCAGTTGAAAGCATGACAGGTTATAAAGTAGAAGAAGTAAATGTACATGTGCAAGGAGTAAATACAGATATAATAAAAAATGAAGATACACAAATAAATAAAAATGAGAGTGTAGAAGAATAAAAAACAAAAGTCAGAAATCAGAATTTTAAGATCTGATTTCTGATTATAAAATATAAAGAAGAGGTAAAAATGAAAATTATAGAGAAAATCACATTAATAATATATTCAAATATATTATTAATATTGTCAATTATAGCATGTTTATTAGTATTTGGATGGATAGATATAGACATAACAGGACAGCTAATAAAAACATTAATAGTATCAGAAGCATCATCAAAAATAATATTAGGAGTAAGTATAATATTTATACTATTATCAATAAGATGTATATTTTTTGATCCAACATCAAAAAGAAATTTACAAGACAAGCAAGGAATATTATTAGCAAATGACAATGGAAAATTAATGATATCAAAAGAAACAATAGAAAATTTAGTAGAAACAGTTACAAAAGAGTATAATAATACAAAAGATGTATCAGCTAGGATTGAAGTTGATAAAAATAGCAATGTAAAAATTTATATAAATTTAATAATAGATTCAGAAACAGTAATAAAAGATTTAACAGTAGATTTACAAAATAAAATAAAAGAGAAAATAAAAAAGGCAACAGATTTAGAAGTAAAAGAAGTTAATATATCTGTAAAAAAAGCTATTCAAGAAAAAATAGTTAATAATGACGAAAAAAATAACTCATAAATTGAGAAAAGCGAGAGGTGATGGTATAGGATGGATGAATTTAAAAAATTTATAACTCAATACAAAGGAGCAATCATTGGAGTAATTATAGCAATACTAATTTTAGCAACGAGGTTGCATAATCTTATATTAGCAATAGTACTACTAATAATAGGAGCGTTTATTGGAAATTATGTACAACAAAATAAAGATGAAGTCAAAACAAAACTTAAAAGCTTTATTGATAAAATGTAAACATTAAACATGATAACAATGAACAGAGCGAAGCGGAGAGAAGGAGAAAAGATAAAAAAATGAATAGGTCAGCGATAAGAGAAAATACATTTAAACTAATCTACAGTTTAGAAATTCAGAAAGAGCAAAATATAGAAGAGCAAATAGAACTATTTATAGAAGCTAACGAAATAAAAGATACAGAAGCCCAAAAATATATAAAAGAAGTAATTTTGGGAATTAGAGAAAATGAAGAAATGATACTAAAAAATATTGAACAAAATTTAAAGACAGAATGGAGAATAAATAGAATATCAAAAATAGACTTATCAGTTTTAAAATTAGCAATATATGAAATAAAATGCAATGAAATTCCATATAAAGTTGCAATAAATGAAGCAGTTGAATTAGCAAAAAAATATGGTGAAGAAAAATCTAAAAATTTTGTAAATGGAGTTTTAGCAAGTATAGTAAACAAATAAGAAAGGATAAGCTATGAATTACGAAAATTTAGCTGTAACAGTTAGTCAATTAAATAGTTATATTAAAGAAAAGATTGCTGATGATGAAAATTTAAGTAACATAATAGTAAAAGGTGAAATATCAAATTTTAAAAATCATTATACAGGACATATGTATTTTACATTAAAAGATGAAAACTCATTAATAAAATGTATCATGTTTAAAACATATGCACAAAGATTAGACTTTATGCCTAAAGATGGAATGAAAGTCATTTTAATAGGTGGAGTTTCTGTTTTTGAAAGAGATGGAGTATATCAAATATATGTAAAAACAATGCAAGAAGATGGTTTAGGAGCATTATATAAAAAATATGAAGAATTAAAAAAGAGACTAGAAATAGAAGGATATTTTGATGAAAATAATAAACAACAAATACCATTAATGCCAAAAATAATTGGAGTTTTAACTTCACAAACTGGATCTGTAATAAAAGATATAATAAATGTAAGTACAAGAAGAAATCCAAATGTATATATTAGATTATATCCAGTACCAGTACAAGGAGAAGGAGCTGCTGAAAAGATAGCAAATGGTATAAAGATAATGAATGAGAATAATTATGCAGATGTTCTAATATTAGCAAGAGGAGGAGGTTCACTAGAAGATTTATGGCCATTTAATGAAGAAATAGTTGCTCATGCAATCTATAATTCAAAAATACCAATTATATCAGCAGTAGGACATGAAACAGACTTCTCAATTTCTGATTTTGTAGCAGATTTAAGAGCTCCAACACCATCTGCAGCAGCAGAACTTGCAGTACCAAATATTAGAGAATTAAATGAAAAAATAAAATCATATCGAGATAGATTGAAAATATCTTTAGTAAAAAAAGTTGAAATTATGAAACTAAGATATGAAAAATGTATGTCTAGCAGAGTTTTTAAAGAACCATTAAGAAATATAAATGATAATTATTTAAAATTAGATAATTATATAAAAACTTTAGAAAACATAATAAGAAATAAGAAAAAAGAAGAAGAGACAAAATATATTGAGTTAATATCTAAATTAGATACATTAAGTCCTTTAAAAACATTAACAAGAGGATATTCATTAATAGAACAAAATAATAAAATTATAAAAAGTGTAAAAGAATTAAAATCAGGAGATAAAATAGATATAAAATTTAAAGATGGACATAAAAAAGCACAGGTTTTATAATTTAGTGAATGAAAGAAGAGTGGTTAAAAATGACAAATAGAACAAAAATAATAATAGTAACAACAGTAATAATTGTAATATTAATTGGAATTTTTTTCATAGTAAAAAATATAAATGTAGAAAAAAAAGATATAGGATATAAAGAAAATCTTTTTGAAGAATTTAATGAAACAAGTAATGAAATAAATGAAACCATAGAGAATAATATTATAGAAAATAATGTAATAGAAAATGAGGTTGAAGAGAATAATATTAGTAACAATATAGTAAGTCCACAAGAAAATGTTACAGGAAAAGAAGAACAAGATAGTATTAATGAAAATGTTGAAGTTGATAATGAAAAAATTGCTATTGAACTAGCACAAAAAGAGTGGGGAATTGATATAAGTTCATATAATTTTGTAGCAAAATCAGAAGGAAATGGAATTTATACAGTATCTGTTATTAATAAAACAACTACAACAGTAATTACAATATATAAAGTTAATGTAAGAACAGGAGCAGTAACAGAGTAGATTTTACCAATGTGAAAGGATATATGGAAAAATGGCTAAATCAAGTTTTGAAAATAATATGGAAAATTTAGAAAAAATAGTTACAGAGTTAGAAAATGGGGATTTAAATTTAGATGAATCTATATCTAAATTTGAAGAAGGAATTAAGATATCAAAACAATGTAATAAAATATTAGAAGAGGCAGAGAATAAAATTACAATTTTATTAGAAAAAGATGAAAAGATAGAAGAAGATAATTTTAATGTTACAGAATAATGTTAAAGGAGAGTATACAAAAGTGAATAATTTTATAAGCTTTATTCAAAATAAATATATATATATACCATTTTTATTGTGGTTTTTCATACAAGTATTTAAAGTTATTTATGATTTAGTAACAACCAAAAAATTTAATTTTAAAAGGATCATGGGAGCAGGTGGAATGCCTAGTTCTCATTCTGCTGTTGTAACAGGACTTGCAACACTAGTTGGAAAATATCAAGGTGTTGACAGTCCAATTTTTGCTATATCATTTATTTTAGCTTTAGTTGTAATGTATGACGCTTGTGGAGTTAGAAGGGCAGCTGGAAAACAAGCAGCTTTGTTAAATAAAATAATTGAAACACCAGGTTTTACAGGAGTTCAAGTTTCTAAAAGACTAGTTGAAGTATTAGGCCATACTCCAATTCAAGTATTTGTAGGTGCTTTAATTGGACTTATAGTTGGACTTATTGCATAAATAGTTTTAATTAAATAAAGTTAAATATAGAGAGTGGAAGTGATAATGTGACAGATATAGAGATTGCAAGAGATATAAAATTACAAAAAATAAATCAGATTGCATATAAATTAAATATAGATGAAGAAGATATAGAATATTATGGAAAATATAAAGCAAAAATATCAAATAATGTATGTGAAAAATTAAAAAACAAAGAAAACGGTAAATTGATTTTAGTTACAGCTATAAATCCAACACCATTAGGAGAAGGCAAAACAACTATATCAATTGCAATTGCAGATGGACTATCAAAAATTGGAAAAAAATCTGTATTAGCATTAAGAGAACCTTCTTTAGGACCAGTATTTGGAATAAAAGGTGGAGCAACAGGTGGAGGGTATGCACAAATTGCGCCAATGGAAGAAATTAATTTACATTTCACTGGTGATATACATGCAATAACAACCGCAAATAATTTATTATCAGCAATTATAGATAATCATATATATTTTGGTAATGAATTAGATATTGATCAAGTAACATGGAAAAGATGTGTAGATTTAAATGATAGACAATTAAGAAAAGTAAAAACAGGTTTATCAGAAGAAAAAAATATTATTCCAAGAGAAGATGGATATGATATATCAGTTGCTTCTGAGATTATGGCAATATTATGTTTATCAGAAAATATTGAAGAATTAAAGGAAAGATTAGGCAATATAATTATAGGATATAATTCAAAGAAAGAGCCAATATATGCAAAACAACTAAAAGCACAAGGTTCTATGGCTGTTATTTTAAAAGATGCGATAAAACCTAATTTAGTACAAACATTAGAACAAACACCAGCTATTATACATGGTGGACCATTCGCAAATATAGCACATGGATGTAATAGTATAATAGCAACAAAATTAGGATTAAAACTTGCAGAATACACAATAACAGAAGCAGGTTTTGGAGCTGATTTAGGTGCAGAAAAATTTATAAATATAAAATGTAGAAAAGCAGACATAAAACCAAATGTTGCTGTTGTTGTTGCTACAGTAAAAGCTTTAAAATATCATGGAGGAATAGAAAAAGAAAAAATACAAGAAGAAAATTTAGAAGGACTGAAAAATGGAATGCACAATTTATATAAACACATTGAGAATTTAAAAGAGAAATTTGGTTTAAATGTAATTATTGCTTTAAATAAATATTTAACAGACACAGATAAAGAAATAGAATATATTAAACAAGAAGTAGAAGAAATGGGAATTGAAATTAGTATTGTAGAAGCTTGGGCAAAAGGAGGAGAAGGTGCAATAGATATAGCACAAAAAATAGTTCAATTAGCTGAAAAACCAAAAGAATTAAAGTTTGTATATGAGCTAAATGAAAGTTTAATAACAAAGATAAAGAAAGTTGCAACACAAATCTATGGAGCATCTAATGTAGAATTTTCAGAAGAAGCATTAAATAAGATTGAAAAAATAGAAGAAATGGGATATAAAAATTTGCCTATTTGCATTGCTAAAACTCAATATTCTTTTTCAGATGATAGTAAAAATTTAAAATGCGATACACCTTTTAACATAACAATAAGAGATGTTAATTTAAAGGCAGGTGCAGGTTTTGCTGTAGCATTAGCAGGTAAAATTATGACAATGCCAGGCCTTCCAAAGATACCTGCAGCAGAGGGTATTGATATTGATAAAAATGGAAATATTATAGGAATATTTTAAAATAACTATATTTGGCATAAGATAGCTGTAACTCGCTTTGAGCGAACAGCTATCTTTTTTTGTACATTTTGTCGGAAAGTTCTTTATATTCGACAAAACTTCTATATTTTTACTCTTGGAAAATAATGTAAAAAGTTTTATAATACATACTAAACATTGTAATAAAGAAATAAGCTAAATAAAAAAATTTTTAAAAAAGTAAACTAAAGAAAGAGAGGACAATTATGGAATCTAAATTTTATGAGGAGGACAAACTATTAATTTTTAAAATTACAGATGAAATTGATGATTGTAATGTACAAAAGATAAGGAGGAAAGCAGATTATGAAATTGAAAGATTTATGCCTAAAAAAGTTATATTTGATTTTGATAGTGTTACTTTCATGGATAGTAGTGGAATAGGTTTAATAATAGGAAGGTACAAGTTTACAAATATGCTTGGAGGAAAACTAGAAGTTGCAAATTTAACACAAAGTGTGAAAAAAATATTTGAAATGAGTGGAATATTGAAATTAATACCTGTTACAGAAATATGTTACTAAGATAAAATGAAGGTTTAATAATTTAATAGTAAATAAGTTTTTAGGGAGTGAAATTATGATAGAACAATTTGAAAATGAAATGAATTTAGAATTTGTAAGTAAAGCTTCAAATGAAGCATTTGCTAGAATTACAGTAGCAGCATTTGCATCACAATTGGATCCAACAATAGAAGAACTTGCAGATATAAAAACTGCTATTTCTGAGGCTGTAACTAATTGTATAATTCATGGTTATGAAAATAGACAAGGTATTATTAAAATTAGTGCAAAAATAATAGAAAATAAATTAATTATACAAATTTCTGATAATGGAAATGGAATAGAAAATATTGACGTTGCAAAAGAACCATTATACACAACAAAACCTAATTTAGAAAGGTCAGGAATGGGATTTACAATTATGGAAAGTTTTATGGATTCTATGAAAATAGAGTCTATAGTAGGTCTTGGAACTAAAGTTACTTTGACTAAATTAATAAATAATGAAGAAAGACCATCTAATGAAGATTTTCAAAAAATATTAACCAAAGAATAATAGAGGTAAATTTATGTATGAAAATGATATTAATTCAATAATATTAGCTCAGCAACGGTAATAAACTTGAGATGGAAAAACTAATAAATAATAACAATGGTCTTATTTGGAGTATTGTAAAAAGATTTATGAACAGAGGATATGAGGTAGAAGATTTATATCAAATAGGATGTATTGGATTTATAAAATCAATAAAAAGATTTGATACAAACTTTGAAGTAAAATTGTCAACATATTCAGTTCCTTATATATTGGGTGAAATTAAAAGATTTATAAGAGATGATGGTCCAATAAAAATAAGTAGAAGTATAAAAGAGTTAAGTGTAAAAATAAATGAATTAAAGAAACATCATTTAAATAAATATGGAAAAGAAATAACAATAGAAGAGATTTCAAAAGAATTAAAAATTTCAAAAGAAGATATTGCAATTGCAATAGAATCTAATAATACAATAGAGTCGATAGATAAAGTAGATGCAAATAAAAATAATGAAGGAAAACAGCTATCATTTTTAGATAAAATATCAACTGGTAAAAATGAAGAAGAGTTAATTACAAATAAAATTGTAATAAAACAACTAATTAATGAATTGGAAGATAGAGAAAAAGAAATAATATTATTAAGATTTTTTAAAGATAAAACTCAAATGGAAGTATCAAAAATCCTTGGAATAAGTCAAGTTCAAGTTTCAAGAATAGAAAGAAAGATATTAGAAAATATGAAAAGAAAATTAACTTCAGCATAAAATTTCTATAAAAACTGAAAAGCATAACAAGAGAAGTGGAGCGAAGGGAAAGAACTTTTTATGAAAAAATTTTTAATTTATTTAATTGGTTTTATATTAATATGTTTTATTATACCAGCAATATTTACGAAAAGAACAGAATCTACAAGTAGCAACATAGAAAAAAATAAAGAACAAATAACCGAAGAAAATCAAAGTGAAGAAAAAAAAGAAGATACAGATAATAAGAAAAGTGAAGAAAGTGATTATACATATCAAAAATATGGAACAATTACATTATTGCATAAGAAAACAGGAGAAATTCAACAAGTAAATTTAGATGAATATCTTTGTAATGTAGTATCAGCAGAAATGCCAGCAAGCTTTGAAAACTCAGCATTAGAAGCACAAGCAATAGTTGCAAGAACATACACTATATTTAAAATTTTAAATAAAAAACATGATAATGCAGATATATGTGATGATTCAACATGTTGTCAAGCTTGGATTTCAAAGGAAGATAGATTAGCAAGATGGGAAGAAGCAAGCAGAGAAAGTAATTGGCAAAAAATTTGTAATGCTGTAAATAATACAAAGGGAAAAATTGTAACATATGAAAATCAACCAATTAATGCTTTTTTTCACTCAAATAGTGGTGGAACAACTGAAATACCATTAAATGTTTGGGGAGGAAGTGGATATCCATATTTACAAAGTGTACAAACAGCTGGGGAAGAAGGATATTCTCAATACCAATCAGAGGTTGAATTGTCACATGATGAGATTTTAAATAAAATAAAAGAAAAATATAGTGACATTAGTATAGACTTTTCAAATGGAGAGAGTATTAAAATATTAGATTATACAGAAAGTGGAAGAGTAAAAACTGTAAGATTTGGAAACCATGATATTTCAGGAGTAGAAACAAGATCAATTCTAGGCTTAAAGTCTACGAATTTTGAAATATCAAAAAGTGAAGGAAAAATTAAATTTTCTGTAAAGGGTTATGGACATGGTGTTGGAATGAGCCAAACTGGTGCAGATGCTATGGCAAAACAAGGAAGTAATTCAGAGGAAATTATAAGACATTTTTATTCAGGTGTAGAAATTAAAGATGTTAATTCATTATAAATTTAAAATAAATTTTTTTATATAATCAGGTTTTACATTTTTGTAATATGTATATTTTTATAAAATCCGGAAATAATTGTATTAGAAAATTATTTAAGGAGGATTTTATGAGAAGAGATATGAGAAAAAAAGAAAGTAGAGTTAATGATTTTAATGACAAAATAATAAAATATTCTGGAATAGGTATTGCTGTCCTTGCTGTTATTGTATTTGCTCTCTTGATTTATAGTAAAAAATTGAATGATGAGGTTAGAGGAGATGAACTTAGTGGACAACAACTTTCAAGTATATTAAATAGCACAAATTCTTCTGAAAATACAGAAAGTGCAAGTACAGAAATTGGAAAAAGCGTTAATCAAGTAAGTAATGAAATTGAAGAAACAAAAAATAATGCTATAACAAAAAAATCAACAAATTCGTCTAATTCAACAAAGCCTTTAAATACAACATCAAAAAATAATGAGACAACATCATCTACATCTCAAAATGTTTTAACTACTAATAATGTAACAGCTACAAATTCAAATGTAACTGAGCAAGAAAATAAGGAACCTTCTCAAACAACAGTTGAATTGACTTTTGTGAAACCTGTAGATGGTGATATAGTTAGAGATTTTGCTACTGAAAATTTGATATATTCAGATACTTTACAAGAATGGACAACTCACACAGGTATTGATATTAAGGCAGATAAGACAACAGTTGTAAAATCAGCAGAGGCAGGTACTGTTAAAACTATTAAAAATGATCCGAGATATGGTTTAACTGTTATTATTGAACATTCAAATGGATTTCAAACTGTGTATTCAAATTTGTTGACTTCTGAGTTTGTTGTAGAGGGTGAAAAGGTTGAAAAAGGGCAATCTTTAGGTACTGTTGGAAATACTGCTGCTTTTGAAATTTCAGATGAGCCTCATTTGCATTTTGAGATTTTAAAAGATTCTGTTCAAGTAGATCCTAGTATTTATTTAAAATAGTTGTTTTTTAAATTTTATAGAAGAGACATTTTATAGTGTCTTTTCTTTTTTATATAATATGAAACACTATAAATCTTTTTTAGTTTCACAATACAAAATGAAAATGATATATTAGCTCTAATAATATGAATTTTCAAAAACTCCATTCAGCTAACACATACAAGATATTAGTGATAAAATAAAAAAATTTGAAGCAATTATAAAAAGAAAATAATAGAAGTTTGAAAAAAATTGAAATGAGCTTTTAAAATATGAAAAATCTCTTGACAGTTAAGCATTTTAAAGATAAAATATAATAGGTAAGAAAAAAATATATTAAAAAGATTAATATGATATATATATTTGATTCGAACATTGAAAATTAAATAAGAAAGAGGTGTAGATTCATGAATATAGGAATCATAATCGCCGCTATCTTAATCTCACTTATAATTGGCATATTTTTAGGAATAGCATATAGAAAAAAAATTGCAGAGTCTAAAATAAATAGTGCTGAAGAAGAATCTAAAAAAATAGTAAATATGGCAAAAATTGAAGCTGATAATCTAAAAAAGGCAAAAGTAATAGAAGCTAAAGAAGAGATTGTTAATAGTAGAAAAGAATTAGATCAAGAGATTAAAGAAAGAAGAGGCGAAATACAAAGACAAGAAACAAGACTTATTCAAAAAGAAGAAAACTTAGAAAAACGTTCAGAAAGTTTTGAGAAGAGAGAGCAAGAATTAGAGACAAAATTAAAAGAACTAGAAGTAAAAAAACAAGAAATAGAAAAATTGCATGATGAAGAAATGAAAGAACTTCAAAGAATTGCAGCTCTAACAAAAGATGAAGCAAAACAAATTTTGCTAAGAGAAGTGGAAAAAGATGTTGAAGCAGAAAAGGCAACAATAATAAGAGAAGCTAATTTGAAAACAAAAGAAGAAATTAATAAAAATGCAAAACAATTATTAACATATGCAGTACAAAAATGTGCAGCAGATCATTCGCAAGAAACTACAGTTTCTATAGTAGCTCTTCCAAGTGATGAAATGAAAGGTAGAATAATTGGTAGAGAAGGTAGAAATATTAAAGCTTTAGAAACACTTACAGGTGTTGATTTAATAATAGATGATACACCAGAGGCAGTAGTTTTATCAGGATTTGATCCATTAAGAAGAGAAGTTGCTAAAATAGCATTAGAGAAATTGATTGATGATGGTAGAATTCATCCAGCAAAAATTGAAGAAATGGTAGAAAAAGCAAAGCAAGAAGTAGAAGAGACAATAAAAGAAGAGGGTGAAAGAGCTGTACTAGAAACTGGAATAATTGGATTACATCCAGACATAGTAAAATTGATAGGTAAATTAAAATATAGGACAAGTTATGGACAAAATGTATTAAATCATTCAATCGAAGTAGCTAATTTAGCAAGAATAATGGCAGAAGAATTAGGATTAGATCCAAAAATAGCAAAAAGAGCAGGATTGCTACACGATATAGGTAAAGCCCTAGATCATGATATGGAGGGGACTCATGTAGAGATAGGTGTGGAAATTTTAAAGAAATACAAAGAAAATCCTATAGTTATAAATGCAGTAGAAGCTCATCATGAAGATGTTGAGCCACAAACTTTAGAAGCTGTTTTAATACAAGCAGCAGATGCAATAAGTGCATCAAGACCAGGTGCAAGAAGAGAAACATTAGAAGCTTATATTAAAAGATTAAGAGATTTGGAAGCTATTGCAGATTCTTTTGATGGTGTAGAAAAATCATTTGCAATACAAGCGGGTCGTGAAATAAGAATTGTTGTTAAACCTGAAAAAATTAATGATGATAAAATGACTATTCTTGCTAGAGATGTTGCTAAAAAACTTGAAAATGAGATGGAATATCCTGGTCAAATAAAGATTAATGTAATTAGAGAGACTAGAGTTACTGATTTTGCAAAATAAAAAATTGAGACTAAAAAGTCTCAATTTTTTTTGTTTAAAACTGTTATTTAGAAAAAAGATATATATTTCGCAGTTTCGTTTTCCAAGGCGTTTAAGAAACTGAAAATTCAAAGTATAGAGACACACTATAACAAGTTAAAAGGAATAACAATACACTGTCAAACTCACTTTGAAATATATATTTTTTTATTTTAAAAATATATTATTTAGAAAAAAGATATATATTTCGCAGTTTCGTTTTCCAAGGCGTTTAA
>CANSII010000025.1 GCA_947646915.1 uncultured Clostridium sp.
TCTTTGTTTTGGTTCATGATTGCGAACGAGCATCGCGAGTTTCGCAATTACCTAAATATATTTTTACTGATTTTAACATAATTTTCAGCAGGGTGCAATGTGTAAATCTAATATAGACTGCAGATTTCTATTGTATATAAGAAATCAGAAAAGCAAAAATATTTTGTATGGAAAGAATAGGATAGTATATTTTTTTTGACTGATGTTAATTTTTGTGTGTCAGCATCCGATATATAATATAGTGTTGTTATTTTGAAAAAATAACATTCTATTTGGAAGCTAAACAAAGAGGAACAAGGAGGTACCTCATCATGAGAACATTGGTAAGTATTGTAATTTGGAATTTTAAAGAGTTTATTACACAAACCATAGAAAGTGTGATAAATCAAATATATGAAAATATAGGTTTTATTAAATAGTTTTATCCTCGGAGAATTATCTGAATGAATATTTTTTAGAAAATGCAGTCAGAAGTTTCGAGGATATTTCTGTTGTTTGAATGAAATTTTATATAAAGTTTATTCTAAAAGAATAAAAAATCTGATTTCAGCAGGAAATAGCTTATATATGACTGTTCTGTATTATATTTTTATAACAGGAGAAGAATAACATGGATATCGAATACATAGTAGTACAAGCTGGCGGTAAAGGAACCCGTCTGCATCATTTAACAAAAAATAAACCAAAAGCAATTGTTCCTGTAAATAATCTGCCTATGATTTTTCATTTATTTCATAAATTTCCAGATAAAAAATTTATCATTATTGCAGATTATAAGGCTGATGTGCTGGAACGATATCTTCAGGTGTTTTCACCCGTGAAGTATATTATTGTGAATGCAACAGGCAATACAGGTACATGTGCAGGTATCGGTAAAGCCATATCTTATATACCAGTTCATAAAGCTTTTATGCTGATATGGTCAGACCTTGTATTAGGAGAAAAATTTGAATTGCCAGAAAAAGAGGGAAATTATATTGGGTTGTCGGGAACTTTTTCATGTAGATGGAAATATGAAAATGGAGTTTTTGAAGAGGAGAGTTCAGTACAATATGGAGTATCTGGTTCATTTATTTTTAAAGATAAATCTTATTTGACAAATGTGCCTGAAAGTGGTGAATTTGTCAGGTGGTTGAAGGAAAAAAATGAAATCTATGAAGTATTTACATTGGGAAATACAAAAGAATTTGGTTTGTTGGAAGAGTATAACAAATTAAAACAGGAAAAGTGCAGACCATTTAACCGTATTGAGGAAAAAGATGGTCGTATTATAAAAACAGGAATTGATGAACAGGGAAGAGCACTGGCAGTACGTGAAAAGACATGGTATCAATATGTATATGATAAGGGAATAAAAGCTATACCAAGAATCTTCTCTTTTGAACCATTTGAAATGGAAAAAATAGATGGCAGAAATATATATGAGTATGGTAATCTGTCATTTGAGGACAAAAAAGAGATTTTGAGGAGGATGATAGCAGCATTGGATAATCTGCATAATTTGGGTTCTAAAGATGCAGATTATTTCAGCATATGGGATGCATATATATCAAAAACATATAAGCGTTTAGATAAAATAAGAGATTTAGTTCCTTTTGCAGATAGAAAAATAATTAGAATAAATGGGAAAGATTGCCGCAATATATTTTATTATAAAAAAGAGGTAGCGCAAAAACTATTACAATATCAACCAGAGAAGTTTTATTTTATACATGGTGATTGTACTTTTTCCAATATGATGTTGCGTAATGGTAGAGAGCCTGTGTTTATTGACCCTAGGGGATATTTCGGGCATGAAGAGCTGTATGGTGATATTGCATATGACTGGGCAAAACTATATTATTCACTGAAGGGAAATTATGACCAGTTTAATTTGAAAAAATTTATGCTTGATATAGAAGAAAATGAAATTAAATTGAGTATAGAATCCAACCATTGGGAAGAATTGGAAGATATTTTTATGGAAGCTGTGTCCAAAGATGTAAGTATTGAATACATAAAACTATTTCATGCAATTATATGGTTATCATTAACAACTTATGCATGGGAGGATTATGATAGTATATGTGGAGCTTTTTATAATGGACTGTACTATTTGGAGGAGGTACTGTAGTGGCTTACTTTGATAATACAATGAAAATTTTAAATGATGCTGTGAATTCTATTAATGCAGAAATTTTTAGAAAATTAGTAGACCACAGTAAAGAAACATTAAAAAGAGGCAATCAGATTATTACAACAGGTCTTGGGAAAAATGTGCCAATATGCGATAAATTTGTGGGAACAATGTTATCAATGGGTATGCGGGCATTTTTTCTTCATACGAACAGTGCAGTACATGGGGATTTGGGAGCAGTGAAAGATGGCGATCTTGTAATTATTCTGACAAAAAGTGGAGAAACGGCGGAGTCTATCTATTTGATGGAGCTTTTGAAAAAAAGAAAGGTAGATTTATGGTTGCTTACTTTTACTGAAAATTCAACTTTGGTAAGAGAAATACCTAATCATTTGATTTTGAAGTTGGAGCATGAGGGAGATATGTGGGATATCGTTCCAAATAATTCAACAACTATAAATTTAATTGTATTACAGGGGCTGGCAATGCATTTGGCAGAGGAACTGGGAGTTACGATAGAGGATTTTAAGAAAAATCATCCAGGAGGACATATTGGAGACGTTTTGAGAGAATTATAAATATTTTTGAGGAGTTGATTTATGAATGAAAAGGAAATTATAGTATCTTCTTTGCCAAAAACGTGGATTTTAGATTTAGATGGTACAATTGTAAAACATAATGGCTATAAGATAGACGGAAAAGATACTTTATTGCAAGGGGCAAAAGAATTTTTTCAAAGTATAGCCGATGAGGATATGATTGTTTTTATCACATCAAGAGATAAAAAATATAAAAAAGAAACAGAAGAATTTTTGCATGAAAATAATATAAGATATAACAGTATTATTTATAATGCTCCATATGGGGAGAGAATATTGATTAACGACAGGAAACCGTCAGGATTATATATGGCAAGGGCGATTAATCCAAAAAGAGATAAATTTATGACAGAAAAAATTGTGATAGATAAAAAGTTATAGTGGTGAAAGGAAAGTTAAAAGTTGAATGAATCAGGATTTGTTGGAAACACTTAAAAAAAATATAGATATTTTGTTAATGGACAAAAAGCTAAGTGGGGTGGAGTTATTTCTGTTTGGAATGAACACACCGGGAGATAGAGTTATTCAATATCTGACACATATGGGTTATACTATTAGTGGAATTTTGGATAATAACAGCAACAATCATGGAAAAACTATGATGGGAGTAATGGTATATACTCCTCAAGTTTTACAGCAAAAGAAAAGGGATAATGTTAAAATATTGATTTGTTCCAAATATTATGAGGAAATGAAGCTTCAGTTGGAGAAAATGGGATTTGAAGAGAACAAACATATTTTTAAGTTGTTGGAATTAAATTCTGATACAGAGGTTTCTGACAGTAAAGAATCTTTAGAGTATGCAATCAAAAACATGAGAAAGTATGTCGATTGTTATCAAAGGCTAGTGAGTAAATATAATGAAACAGCGATATTTTTGATATGTCCTATTCGTGCAAACGGAGATGTTTATATGACAGCAGCTCTTATAGAACAATTTAAGTATGAAAATCAGTTGAATAATGTAATATTGGTGACGATAGGAAATATCAGTCGAAAGATAGCAGCGATGTATCATATTCAGGATATAGAGGTAGTGTCTCAGGAAGAAATGACAAGCTTTACAGGTTTAACAAGGATGCTTGGAAGTAAGATTACCAGAATGATTATTGCCCATCCAACACATCTCTATTTTAATGTATTTTCTAATATGGAATGTTTCAAAGGATTGAATTTTATGGATTTGATGGCACATGGGGCATTAGGACTAAAAAATAAAGTTTTTGGTACGTTAACTGAGACAAGCAAAGAGAAATGCTGTTTGAGTAATCAAGATATAGTATTGGCACCATATGCCAATAGTCTTCCATGTTTTAGAATAGAATTTTGGGAAAAGTTGGTTTTATCTTTGAAGCAGAAAAATTATCATGTTTATACAAATAGTAACGGAGATATGGAACCACCAGTCAAAGGAACAGAAAGAATATTTTTATCAATTGAAGATATGAGTAAGGAAATGAAATACAGTGCGGGTTTTATTGCAATCAGAAATGGGTTGTGTGATTTACTTTCCAAAGCTGAGTGTAAAAAGATAATTTTGTATCCAGATAAAGGAATGGGATTTTCAGATGTAAAAGAATTTTATAGTTTGAATGGAATGGGATTATGTGAGGATGCAAAAGAATTAATTTATACAGAGGGAAATGAAAAGGATATTATTGAAGAAATAATTGAATATATAAAGAAGGTATAAACAAACATGAAAGTCAATGATGAGCTTGAAAAAAATTTAAAAAAAGCAAAAGAAGGTAGAATACAATGGATTAGATTAATGGAACAATATGGAGGAGAGAAGGATAAATATATTATACTTTTTCCTCATAAGCATTCAGCATGTAATAAATATGCGTTAAAATATCTTTCTCAATTTGTAGAAAAGGTTCATGTAGATACATTGTTGATGGTTTCTTGTGACAAGGTATTACTTGAGAAAGTAAAAGACTATACAGATATAAATTGTATTGGAGTGTTTTGGGATGATATGCAGATACAAAATTTATTATCATATTATGCATTACATATGTTTACAAATAAGTTGATAATTGTATCTTTGGATGAGCCTCAAGGGCGTAATGGAACTAATCTGATTGGAACAAAGGGAGTTACAGAGGAAGAAATAGTGGCAATAGGAATTTTAGGATTAAAATATTTAGTGTAAATACATGGAGACTGATATGAATAATTTATTGACAATGATACTTGATGGATTTAAAAAACATAGCAATATAAAAGTAATCAGTTTTGATATATTTGATACTGTATTGTTTAGAATGGTAAAAAAACCAACAGATATATTTGAAATCGCGGCAAAGAAAGCAATTAACAAGGGAGTATTGCCTTCTTATATAACTCCTATTATATATAAAAATATAAGAAAAGAAGCTGAAAAACAAGCAAGAAAACAAAAAAAAGATATATCTGGTCATATAGAAGTAAATTTGAAAGATATCATGGAGTGTTTACCTGATTATATTGGTGATTGCAGGGAACAGATGATTGAGTTTGAACTACGTGCAGAAGAAGAACTATGTTATATTAATCCAGATATTCAAGAGGTGATTGATTATTTGGTTCAGAAAAAAAAATATAAAATTATATTTATTTCGGACATGTATTTATCATCAAAAGAAATTGGCAGCATATTAATAAAAAATAGATTTTCCACAGAGATAATTGATAAATTTTACATATCAGGGGAAATCGGAAAAAATAAAACTACAGGAACGATGTATGACTATGTGCTGGATGATTTGGGGATTAATGCAGAGGATATAATTCATATAGGAGATAATGTTATCAGTGATGTTGTAAATGCTGAAAGTATAGGTATAAATACAATATATTATGATGTTATAAGCAAAAATTGTACAGAAATACAAATGGAGCAAATAAAATATGGAACGCTTATGCCAGAATTATATTCTTTGAGAAAATTTGTATCAGAAAAGGCAGAATATTTAGATAAAGAAAAACAGCAATGGTTTAGAACAGGGGCAATGGTTTTAGGACCATTGATGTCAGGAATGGCAGAGTGGGTGCTGGATACGGCTAAAAAGGAAGGGATTTCGAATATCTATCCTCTTATGAGAGAGGGAATGCTTATAACAAAGTTATTGACACAGGCTGCTGGTTATAGAGAAGAAAAGTATCATATAGAACCAATGTATATTTCAAGAAAATCGGTTTGTATTCCTTCAATAATAAAATTTGATGAATTAGAATACGAAAGGCTTACGATGTCTCTAAAACGAAATGGTGATGTGAAAAATTTGCTGGAGTTATTAGAGATAAAAACAGAAGATAGTATAAGTGATTTGCTTGAAGTCACCATAGCTGAGCTAAGAAAAGATAAAATAAAGGAGAAAAGATTAAAAGAATATATATTTTCAGAGGAAGTACAAAAACAGATGGAGCAGTCCATTAAAGAAAAACGTAAAAGCATGCGGGGATATCTGGACCAATTAGGAATAAATCAAAGATTTATTACAGTGGATGTAGGATTTAATGGAACGATACAAGAAGGATTGGAAAAGACAATCTTTGCAGAGAAAACTAAATATGAGAGAAATATTCATTTAGTAATGTTTGGAACTTACAAATGCATGGAAAAGATATTTGATAACATAGATATCAGAGGGTATGTAGGATGTTGTGGAGAAAATGATGACATAGTATCTGAAGTAGCACAGAGACCATATTTACTAGAACAATTTATGATGTGTGAATGCGGAACGACTATGTACTATTTAGAAAAAGATGGAGAATATGTTCCTGCTTTGGAAAAAATAACAAAGATTGGGCAGCAGCAATATGAAAAGATATCTTATATACAGGAAGGCATACTCCAATTTCAAAAGTATTATCTGGATTTAAAGAAAAAGAAGCACAATGCTATAAAAAGAAGTGCTGATAGCGTCAGAGAATCAGCAAAAATTTTCACAAGATTACAGACAATGCCTGCATTAAAAGAAGCAAAAGCGTTTGGAAAACTGTTATATGATGAAAATTATGGTGTTAATTCGATTATAGAGTTTTCTGATGAAGAAAGTATCACAGAAGTAAAAAATATGGGGGCAGAAAAATGGCTTCAAAATATAGTTCCAGGGCAGAAACCATGGGTGGAGAGTATAGTGGTTCAGGCGCAGCAGGAATATTATGTAGATAAGGCTTTGACAGAAATGACATCTGATTATGAAAAATCAATTTTAGGAATTGTCAAAAAAGTATTTATAAATAGACCGGAAAGAGTTATAATAGCTGGTGCAGGGGAGGCTGGAAGAATGCTTCAAAAATATTTGGAGTTGTATGGCATGCAGATAGAGGCGTTTACAGATTCTAATACAAAATTGCAGGGAAACTTTGTTGATAACATACCAGTTAAATCTCTTAAAGATGATTTTGAAAGTTCGCATTTTGTAATAGCATCTTTTGCATTTGCGGAGGAGATAGAGAACCAGATAAGAGAGATAAAAGGAAATAATGTAATGGTATACAGTGTAAATACTTAAAATACATAATGTTATGAAAAAATAGATAATTTTATAGAAGAGATAGAAATAAAATTGTTTGAAACTATTAAAAAGATGATATAAGTGTTTTGAGCGATAAAATTTTTGCATATGGAAAGGTAAATAGTATGAATAAATATAGTTCAGAAGAAATGTTAGAAATAATTAGAAAAGATACAGAAATTAAACTGGTCAGCTTTGATATTTTTGATACTCTTATTTTTCGATGTGTAGATGAACCAAAGCAAATTTTCACATTAGTTGGAAGTAGAGCAAAAAATATAGGAGCAATACCTTCCTATTTTGCAGATATTGAGTTTGAACATCTTCGCGTAGAGGCTGAGAAGAAAGCAAGAAAGATACAAAAACAAAACTGTGGCTATGATGAGGTGACATTGGAAGAAATATATGCTGTTATGCCTGAAATCATACAAACAGAGTCTTTGATTAATCTAGAAATAGCTACAGAGATAGAACAATGCTATGCAAATTTTCAAACAAAAAAAGTAATAGAAGAATTGTACACAGAGGGAAAGAAAATAATACTTATATCCGATATGTATTTATCGAAAAAACAGATTGAAAAGATTTTAGAGACTTCAGGATATAAACTAGAATGGTTTGATGATATATTTATGTCCTCTGAATATAAAGTATCAAAATATAATGGTCAGCTATATGATGTGGTATTGAACAAATATAAATTAGAGCCAGAAGAACTTATGCATATTGGTGATAATTATTTTGGTGATGTGGTAAAAGCATCCGCTTTGGGAGTGAAAACTTATTATTATGATGTAATATCTGATAAAAATAATATGGCATTAGGAATGGAAAAATTGGCATTTGGTTCGTTAGTTTCTCAGGTGGCATCTATTCGAAAGATGCTTGCTAAGGGATTGTGTCAATACAATGAGGAAGAAAATATTTGGTATCAAATTGGCGCAACTGTGATGGGCCCGACATTAACGGGATATGCAGAATGGATTATTGAAACAGCGCAAAATAATAATATAAAGAATATATTTCCGTTAATGAGAGAAGGAAAACTGATTGCTTCTGTTTTATCTGTTATAATAAAAGAAAGAAATCTGCCAATTAAAGTAGAACCGATGTATATTTCAAGAAGATCGATGCTTCTGCCGTCTATGGATGAGTGGAATAGTAAAAAATTAGACAAAATTGCGAAATTAAAACAAATTAATATAAAAGATATTTTTAATTTAGTTAAAGTAGATATTCCAGCAGATTGGAGTAATAGATATGGAGAATATACCATAGAAGAGGCAAAAACGATAAAGATAGGTTCGTCATCATTGGAGCAGATGGTTAGAGATTATTTGTTTAATAATGAAAATACGCAAAAAATAAATGAAAATATTAAAAAAGAAACGGAACTGGCATATGAATATCTTATGCAGTTGACCAAGGGAAAAGACTTTTTAACCGCTGATCTTGGATTTGAAGGAACTATACAGACATATATGAATAATCTTTTTAAAAAGAAGAATGTGAATGTAAAGAATATTCATTTGTTATTGCTTGGAGCTGAGGAAAGTGTCTATAATTTTATGAAAGGAGTAGACATTAGAGGTTTTGTAGGAAATTTTGGGAGAAATGGAAATTTGGTTAGAGAAATAAGATTTTCTCCTTATATTTTTGAGGAACTTATGATGTGTGATGAAGGAACTACGATTGGTTATGAATATACTCATCATGAAGTTATTCCACTAAAAAAGGATATTACCCCACAAAAACAAAAACAGATGATTGACATATGCAAGAGAGGAATTATTGATTTTGCAAAAGAATATTTAAAGTTACAAAGAGAAAAAGGGCATATAAGACTGGGAACAGAAACAAGTGATGATTTGATGAAGGTTATTTATCGAATTTACCGCTATCCAACAACTATTGAGGCAAAGGCATTATCTATGCTTCAGCATGAAAATATGGGTGCTGATACTTTATACACTGTGTGCGAGAAAGAGCACATAGAGTTATTAAAAAAAGTGGGGTTAGAGGAATTTAATAAACGTATTGGGATTTATGATGCACTTTGGGTTCCAGGACTAATTGCTCAATATGATCCTATGTTTTTTTATAAAAATATGCTTGAACATGGTGCTTCACAATATGAAATAAAAATTATTAATATAGTACAAGAAATTATTAGTGATAAAATTCAGGATGTTGTTATAATAGGAGCTGGTGAGGCTGGGCAGAAGATTAAAAAATATCTTGATTTGTATAAAAGTATTGGTGTTAATATAAAAATAGAAGCCTTTATTGATAATAATGAGATTGTACAGGGAACGTTTGTGGATGATGTTGAAGTAAAAGCATTTAATGTATCGTTTGAATCAAACAACTATATTATTGGATCTTTTGCATATACAGAAGAATTGTTGCAACAGTTATATCAGTTGAAGGGAAATAAAGTTAAAGCATACTACGGAAGATGAAGAAAGGAGGTATAATAGTGGATGAGAGAATATCAGTTATTACATTATCATTTAATAATTTAGAGTATTATGAAGAGTGCCTGAAAAGTATTACAGAACAAACTTACCAAAACATAGAGTGGATATTATGTGATGATGGCAGTGAAAATTTTGAATATAATGAAAAAAACATTAAAACATATTTAAAAGAGCATGGAGGGAATGTTCGCAATATAATAATACACCATAATGAAAAAAACATGGGTGTTGTAAAAAACTATGAACAGGCAATTAGGATGGCAACAGGAGAATATATATTTTATTTGGCTATTGATGATATGTTTTATGATAATAATGTGTTGTCTGATGTTGTGAAATATTTTAAAGAAACCAATTATGAAATATTTGGTGGATACTGGGAAATGTTTTATGAAGATGGAAGAAAGCAAAAACAACCATCTAATAGTCAGGTAATGCTATTAAAGAATGAGAGCCTGAAAAAAGTATTTCAGAGATTTATAAGAATTCCGATGGTAGTAGGTTCATGTACGCCATTTAAGAAAGAGTTAATAGAAAAATATGGATTTGTAGATGAGGGATATAAACATTTAGAGGATTGGCCAAGATATCTAAATTTAATGAAAAATGGAGTAAAAATTGGATTTATAGACAGATGTTTAATAAAATACAGGTCAGGTGGCATTACCACTGAAATAGAGAATAAGGATCTAATACTTGATTATAAGAGATTACTTGGAGAATATATGAATCCACCATACAGTTATATATTAAATGCAATGAAAGAAAAAAAGTATATAATTGCATGGGGCTGTTCGGGAGGATTTTTAAAGTATTATAAAGAATGGGAAAGTTTGGTTGACAGAAGAATAGACTTGATTGTGGATAAAAATCAGGAAAAATGGGGAAGTATGATAGATGGAAGAGAGATATTTTCACCAGCAAAGATTAGAGAGATGGATTCAAATGAAATATATGTACTAGTGTTTTCATGGGTGTATTACCTTGAAATAGCAGAAGAATTGGAAAATATGGGATTTGTGGAAGGAAAACATTTTGATTTAATATCCAGAGAGGTTTTGGTATGGCAAAATAAATTATAAATATATTTTACATTAAAATTGTAAGAACTATGGAGAGTAAAGTGATGAAGAAAAAAGTTATCATTTTTGGTACGGGAGGTATGTTTGAAAAAGTTTATCATAAAATTGATTTTGATAAATATGAAATAGTATGTTTTTGGGATAACAATCGTAAAAAAAAGGGCTTAGAATATAAAGGGAAAATTATAAAAACACCATCTAAACAATATGGTGAAATAGATAAAATAGTTGTTTGTAGTTCTTTTTTTGAGGAAATTGCAACTCAATTAATTACAGAATATAATGTTCCTGAATGTATGATAGAGAATTATTTGTATTTTACTAAATGTGAACTTTTAGAATATTATAATAATATTAATATTGATAAAATAGAATTAAAAGAGATTATAAATTATATAGAGAATCACCCATTGGAGGTTTTTAACTATGAATTTTATAAAAACTATCGTATGGTGACAATAGAAGTGATGTATGATATTGAAAACAAGATGTTTTATGTTGATTTTATGAATAATAAAATGTATTTTAAACGTTCTTTGGATACAAAAGAAAAAGTGGAAAAATATTATAGATTTTTACTAGCTGAACAAGATAAGAAGTCACCACATTGTTATTTTAATTTTGATTTAAATATAACTAAAGATAGTATTGTAGTAGATGCAGGGGTTGCGGAAGGAAATTTTGCTTTATCTATAATTGATAAAGTGAAAAAGTTAATTCTAATTGAAATTGATGAAGAATGGATAGAAGCATTAAAAATTACATTTGCACCATGGAAAGAAAAAGTAACGATTATTAATAAGTATTTAAGTGATGTAAGCAATGAAACCAGTATTACATTAGATGATATAAATAAAACAGATTATATTAATTTAGTTAAATTAGATATAGAGGGATATGAAATTAGAGCTTTAGCTGGAGCAAAAAATTTATTATTAAAACAAGAATCTTTCCAATTAATTTCTTGTTGCTATCATTATCAAAATGAAGAAAACGAATTAAAAGAATTACTTAAGTTATATTTTGATAAGGTAGAAGTTTCTAAAGGATATATGTTTTTTCCCTATTTCAATGGTACTAAATATTTAAATCAAACAGCAAGACTCCGAAGAGGCTTAATTATGGTTAATAGATAAATAGTATTTTAATAGCAGAAAAAGAAAGGAATTTATGATGCTAGAATATGAAGATATAAAAAATAATATGTTGGAATATGAACGTCTATATAAAATTGCAAAGATGAAGTACATGATAATGGAAAAATTAGAAGAAGAGCAAAATATTAACAAAATATCAGAATTTTTAAAACAAAAAGATGTATATATATATGGTGCCGGAACAATTGGAAAAAAGTTATATAAAACACTAAAAAATTTGATTGATATTAGGCTTTTGGGATTTATAGAAAAAGATAAAAAAGATGATAATATTATGTCATTAAAGTATGATAGCGAAAATATTTGTTCAAATGCAATAATTATAATTACACCTATGGAATATTATAATGATATTATAAAAGATATTAAGACAGTAAAACTTGAAAATGAAGTATTTGCTATATTAGAATTGCTATAAAGAAAGAAGGGTAGTATTTTTGGAAAAAAAATTATTATATTTAACAACTGAAAATATGTATGGTGAGGCTTACACAGGAATACGTAAAAAGGTATGGGCACAAATAGAAAGTTTTGAAAATAAAGGTATAAATACATATATTTTATATAATCATAATGGATTGAATAAATGCCTTTGCTATAATAATAAAAAGATGAAAAAATTTGTTGCATTTACCAAGCAAGAATATTTTGATATAGTGTTTAATATTTTGGTAGAGGAGAAGATTTCTGTTTTATATGTTAGATATATAATGGCCAGCCATGAATTATTAGAATTTTACAAAAGGATAAAAGAAAATTTGCATATAAAATTAATTATTGATTTTCCTACATATCCATATGATGAAATATTTAAAAATATTGAAAGATTTACTTTGATTGATGATAAAAAATTTAGAAATGAAATCAAAAGATATGCAGATTTTTCTGTTAATTATGGGAGTGATAATGAAATATATGGTATAAATAGTATATCCATTCTTAATGGTATTGATGTAAAAAAAATTCCGATTAGAAGAATTAGTAAAAGTGAAGATTTTAGAATAGTATGTGTTTCCAGTATTTGTAAATGGCATGGATTTGATAGAATAATAGTAGGATTATATGAACATAAAAAAAATAATAAAATACCTAAAACAACGTTCACTATAGTTGGAGATGGTTTAGAATTGAATACTTTAAAAGATTTAGCTTTAAAGTATGATTTAGAAAAGGAAGTTAATTTTCTGGGAAATATAGAAGATGAAAAACAATTAAAAGAAATATTTGATAATGCAGATATTGCAATTGGAGGAATTGGACTTCATAGAATAGGCATTAACAAAGGAGGGGCAATAAAAAATCAAGAATATTGTGCAAGAGGAATTCCATTTGTACTTTCTGTAAAAGACTTTCATTTTCCCGATAATGTAGATTATATAAAATATATTTCACAAGATGATACACCTGTTTGCATTGAGGAATTAATTTCGTTTGTTAATACAAACTTTAATGAGAATTTGCAAAAAGAAATGCGGAAATATGCAGAGGATAATTTTGATTGGGATTATGTTATGTGTGATTTAATTAAAAAGATTAAGGAATAGTTAATAGCAAAATATATGTTTAAGATTATTAGCTTTAATATTGAGATTTGAAAAGTGCAAATATCAGTAAATATATAAAATAAATAAAATATTACAAGTAAAGACAGGAAATATAAATAAATTGGTACCTATTGTTTAAATATTAGATTGTTAGATAAGGAGATAAACAAATGAGATATGCGCTTATAGGATGTGGTAGAATATCTAATAACCATATCGTTGCTGCTATAAATAATAAATTGGATTTAGTAGCAATGTGTGATATTGTTCCTGAGTGTATGGAAGATAAAATAAGAAAATTTGATATTAGTAAAAATGTAAAACAGTATACAGATTATCATATAATGTTAGAGAGAGAAAAACTTGATTTGATAGCTATAGCTACAGAAAGTGGTAAGCATGCTGCGATAGCCTTAGATTGTATTGAGTATGGTTGTAATCTTATTATAGAGAAGCCAATAGCATTATCATTAGAAGATGCTGATATGATAATAAAAAAATCAAAAGAAAAAAATATTGTTGTAAGTGCATGTCATCAAAATCGATTCAACAAGTCTGTAAAAAAAATACGTGAGGCAATAGAAAAAGGAAGATTTGGTCATTTATTATATGGTACAGCACATATTAGATGGGCAAGAGATTATGAATATTATGCACGGGCTCCTTGGCGAGGAACTTGGGAGCAAGACGGAGGAGCTTTAATGAATCAATGTATACATGATATAGATTTATTACGATGGATGATGGGAGATGAAGTGGAGGAAGTAGTTGGGATAACAGATAAGTTGAAGCATCCATATATTGAAGCAGAAGATCTTGGACTAGCATTAGTGAAATTTAAAAATGGAAGTTATGGGATAATTGAAGGAACTACAGATATTTATCCAAAAAATCTTGAGGAAACTTTATACATTTTTGGGGATAAAGGAACTGTAAAAGCTGGAGGGGAAGCTGTAAATATATTGGAGGAATGGAGATTCTCAGATCGTTTGGATGTGTCAGAACAAGTTATGGCTGAATATAGTGAGATACCACCTAATGTATATGGGTTTGGACACTCAAAATTATATAAGGATGTGATTGAATCTATAGAACAGCATCGTTTGCCATATGTTGATGCAAAAGCTGGAAGAAATGCTCTTGAATTGGTTCTTGCAATATATAAATCATCTGCTACTGGTGAAAAAGTAACATTACCTATGAAGAATTGTTCAACAATGGAATTAAAACCATATTTTAAAGATAAATTCAAATTATAAAGGAGATATATATTTAAAATGGAATTTATAAATTTAAAAGATCAATATAAAATCTTAAAAGAACAAATAGATATCCAGATCAGCGAGGTTTTAGAAAATGCACAATTTATATTAGGCGATAAAGTATTAGAGTTTGAAAAAAAACTAGCAGAATATGTGGGTGTTAAACATGTAATAAGCTGTTCCGATGGAACCTCAGCATTGCAGCTTATTTTTATGGCTGAAGGAATAGGATATGGAAATGCGGTATTTTGTCCAGATATGACATTTATTGCTTCAATTGAGCCAGCATGTCTTTTAGGAGCTACTCCTGTTTTTTGTGATATAGATGAATTATCATATAACATTAGTCCTGATAGCCTTGAAAGACAAATAAAAAAAGTGATAGATGAGGGAAAGTTAAAACCAAAAGCTGTAGTGGCGGTTGATTTTGTTGGAAATCCAGCATCATATAAACATCTGAAGGAAATAACTCAAGAATATGGATTATTATTGATTGAAGATGCTGCACAAGGAATGGGAGCAGTATACAAAGGTAAGAAATGCGGTTCTTTAGGAGATATAGGGGCAACATCATTTTTTCCATCTAAGCCATTGGGATGTTATGGAGATGGAGGAGCAGTATTTACAAATAATGATGAAAAAGCAGAATTGATAAAATCGTTAAGAGTGCATGGAAAAGGGATAACAAAATATAATAATATACATATTGGGATAAATTCGAGATTAGATGCCATACAAGCAGCAATACTCATTCCTAAGTTAAATATATTAGAAAAGGAAATTCAAAGAAGACAAGAAATTGCAAAACTATATGATAAAGAATTGCAAAATTATATAAAAATTCCCAATATAGATGCAGGTAGTATGTCTTCATATGCTCAATATATTGTTTGTGCTTCGTCTAAGAAACAAAGAAATAATATAGTTAATGAATTGAGAAAAAATGAAATTCCATCAATAATTTATTATCCGAATCCATTACATAGATTGCCAATATTTAAGAATATTAATTTATATACAGAGAATTTTCAAAATGCAGATAAATATAGCGAATGTTCATTAGGATTGCCATTTTCGCCATATTTAAATAAAGAAGACCAAGAAAGAGTAATTATGGTAGTGAAACAAGCAATACAGGAGGGGTGAAAATGAAAAATTATTTTGTGCATGAAAGTAGTTATATTGATGAGAATGTAAAAATTGGACATAATACAAAAATATGACATTTTTGTATTATACAGTCAGGTGCAATAATTGGTTGCCAATGTAATATAGGACAAAATGTATATATAGGAGAGGGTGTTCATATTGGTCATAATGTAAAAATACAAAATAATATATCTGTATATGATTGGGGGAGGGTGAATTGGAGGAAGGAGTATTTTGTGGACCATCATGTGTATTTACAAATAATCTTACTCTAAGGTCTATGTTTCCAAAAGGAAAAAGTATGGGGTATAAAAATTATTATATAATATTTGTCCTAGTCATTTCGGAAAAGATGCAGTAATTTATATTCAAGCAATTTCTAAAATGCAAATAAACAACTGTTATATATAGTTTTTTAACTGTATTAAAATAAAAAATCAAAAGAGTCTAATTAAAAAATTTAGTTTTATAAATATTATTATAGCTATTTTTATAGAATAAGAAATTGGAGAGATGAAAGGATGAATAAAAATAAAGAAAAATATTTAAAATTTTGTGAGGAGTGTTATGTGCCCATCTATTCACAGTCTTGGTGGTTAGATATGATATGTTTACCAGAAAATTGGGATGTTTGGATTTGTGAAGATAAGGGGGATATAATTGCCGCAATGCCTTATTATAAAGAAATTCGTGGAAAGTATAGATACATAACTAAAGCTCCATTAACCCAGAATAATGGAATTATATTTAAGTATCCGACCGGTATAAGTAATGTAAAAAAGCAATCATTTGAAGAAAAAATTATTAATAAAATGTGTGAGTTTTGTCGTTCTTTAGATATTGATGTTTATGAACAACAATATCAATATAGTTTTACAAATTATCTTCCTTTTTTTTGGAATAATTATCAAGCAATACCTAGATATACATATGTAATATCATCAGAATTAAGTAGTGAACAGATATGGGAACAGATGTCTACAAGTTATCGTAATGAAATAAAAAAAGGAAATAAAAATGGTTTTTATAGTGAGGAAATAGAATTAAAAGAATTTTATCAAAATCATGAAAAAGTTTTTTTAAAACAGAAAAAAAAGGCACCATTTTCTTATGAACTTTGGGAAAGACTTTGTAATGAATGTTATCGAAGAAAACAAGGTAAAATGATGTGTTTTAAAGATAATTTAAATAATATATTAAGTGTATTATTCTTAGTATGGGATGAAAAATCAATGTATCAATTGTTAGGGGGAAGTATGCCAGAATTTCAGAAATTAGAAACATATAAGGCTTTAATATGGAAGGCAATATTAAAATCTAGAGAAGTGGGATTAGCTTATGATTTTGAAGGCTCTATGATTAAAAATATTTCAAGATCTTTTAGAAGATTTGGTGGTGAACCTAAATTATATTTTCGAATCAGAAAGGTATTTAATGAACAAATACTGATCCAAGAGTGTAATGAACAATGTAATCAATTAAAAATTGAAAAAATGATGTAAAAGTTATAATAAATTTATTGGAATTTTTTGTAATAATGAAAAGCAGAAAAGAGGTATTAATAGAATGACATCGGAGGAGTTAATAGATAAATTTTTAAAAATAGAAGAGAAAAATAATTTGTTTAATTTGAAAATAAATAAAGTAAAGTTTTGGCCATATATTAGATTTGATGTGTATACATCTTTAATGGAGAACTATGGACTATTTAATAGAAATATTTCTTATGATGCAAAATTTAGTCATTCATTAAATTTATCAGAATTGATAAAACGAATAACAATTAGAAATCAATTTTTTTTACATAACAAGGAAATTTTAATTTTTAGTTCTTTTGGGAAAATAAAAGAAAATCAGTACTATAAATGTGCCTATACAGATTTAATCTCTCAGAATTTAGATAATACATATTATGTTTTTGATTTCGACTATGATGGGATTTTTTATTTTCCTAGAAATGTTTTAGGACTTAAATATTCAAATATAAATACTTATAAATTATTTTGTAGAAAAAGAGACAGGGTTTCATTCGAAGGGAGTATGATTGAAGAAAATATCTATAGTATAATGGAACAGAATTTTGAAAAACCATTAACGATCAAACAGAAAAAACGAATTAATGAGATATTAATATATTTATTAAATGAAAGAAGTTATTTGATAAGTTATTTTCGGTTTATATTAAAAAAAATAAATCCAAAAATAGTGATGATAGTGTGTTATTATAATTTTCAAATGATGATATTATGTGAAGTAGCTAAACAATTAAATATACCAGTAGTAGAATTACAACATGGTGTCATAGGTAAGGAGCATATTTCCTATAATTTTTTAAAAAAAAGAAAATTAAGGAGTTTTCCAGATTATATTTTTACATTTAGTCAATATGATAAGAAAATTACTAGATTTCCAATAGATTTAGATAAGATTTATACAGTAGGTTATCCAGAAATGGAAAAGAAAATAATAAAATATAAAAAATTAGATTTGAAAACTGGTAAAAAGAAAAAAATATTGTTTATTTCACAAACTATTCGACAAATATTTGAGTATGCAGTAGAATTATCCAAAAGAATAGATTTAGAAAAGTTTGAAATAATTATAAAATTACATCCAAGAGAATTTGGAAATTGGAGAAAAGAGTTTGGAAAAATATTAAGTGGTGCTTCAGTTACTATTATAAGCGATAGTAATAAAGATATTTATTACTATCTTGCACAGGCAGATTACGTAGTAGGTATTTTTTCTACAGTATTGTTAGAAGCTACAATGTTTGATACAAATATAATAGTTATTAAGGAAGCTTCTTATACATATATGAAAAGATTATATGAAAATGATATGGCAGTATTAATTGATAGTATAGATAAACTTGAACAAATAGTTACTAATAATATTCGTACTAGTAATGCTGCAAAAACTTATTTTGAAAATGATAGCATTGAAAAAATCAAATATGCAATTCAAGAAATAATTATGAAAGGATAAGAAATAAATTATGAAAGCGAAAAAAATTGTAAAATTAGTAAGCGAGGGTTTTGTTTTGAGTATGACAATGGTAGGAATATATAGTTATATTGTAAAGTTAAAAGAAAAAGAAAATATTATGTTGAAAAGATATAAGAAATATTATGGATTAACTTCATTATGGTTATCACAGAAATTATCTGGTAAGGATTCTGTAAAAGAATATTTAAAACAATTTGCTTATAAAAAAGTTGCTATTTATGGAATGGGAAGCATTGCAGAATTATTAAGTAAACAGTTTGAAGAATATGTAGAAAGTGAAATTAAGTATTATATAGATAAGAATGCCAAAGAAATATTTTATGGATTAAATGGGTTAAAGGTAGTGAATATTGAAGAACTGAATCAAATGGAAAAGGTAGATGTTATTATTGTTACTACTATTGCAGATTATGAGCAAGTGCTACCTGAAATAAGAAAAAAGGATAGAAATGTAAAAATTATTTCTTTAGAAGAGATTATACAAGATAATTAATAAAATATCAGTATTTTTAACAGATGTTTTATTTTTTAAAGGAGAGAAATGAAAAAAATATTAGTAGTGATTCCGGCAAGAGCCGGTTCAAAAGGTATTCCAAAAAAAAATATAAGAATGTTAGCCGGAAAACCATTAATAAGTTATGCAATTGAAAATGCATTGAATTCAAAATTAATTACAGATATAGTGGTTTCAACAGATTCTGATGAAGTAAAAGCTATAGCATCAAAATATGGTGTTTATATTATTGATAGGCCAGCGTTTTTATGTGAAGATGATGTAACTTTAGATGCCGTTATTTTTCACGCGTATAATACAATGAAATTGAATAAAGATTATGATATTATTGTAACTATGCAACCAACATCACCATTATTAAAAGTACAAACTTTGAATGAGGCAATAGAAGAACACATTGAGAAAAGAAGAGATACCACTATCAGCGTAGTTAATAAACCTCATCTTGCTTGGGGGAGAAAAGATGGAGCAATTGTGCCATTGTATGAAAAAAGAGTAAATAGACAATATTTATCACCACATTATAGTGAAACAGGAGCATTTGTAATTACAAATTCGGAGTTTATAACTCAAGAAAGCAGATTTGGAAATAAGATAGGGGTATACGAAATGATTGAAAGTGAATCAATAGATATAGATAATCGGCAAGATTGGGTATCAGCAGAAGCAGAATTAAGCAAAAAAAAGATAATTTTTAGAGTTGATGGATATAAAGATATTGGCATGGGACATATATATAGGGCTTTACAAATAGCATATAATTTGACAGAGCATGAGATTTTATTTGTACTTAATTCAAATAGTCAATTGGGCATTAGTAAAATTAAAAATAGTTTTTTTAGATATGAAGTTATTAATAGAGATGAAGAGATTATAGATATAATTAAAAGAGAAAATGCAGATATTCTTATAAATGATATATTGGATACCAAGAAGGAATATATGATTTTAATAAAACAATTAAATATTAGAGTAATTAATTTTGAAGATTTAGGAGATGGACGGTTATATGCAGATGCAGTGATAAATGCTTTATATGAGGAACAAGAAAATAAAAATATTTATTGTGGGGAAAAATATTATTGTGTAAGAGATGAATTTATGCTTTTTAATCAAAAAAAGTTTAATAATGAAATAAATAATGTATTGATTATTTTTGGTGGAACTGATCCTGGAAATCTTACTATGAAGGTAATTAACGCAATTGAAAAAACAGGTTATAAAACAATACAATATACTTGTATATTGGGTATGGGATATGGGGATGAAACAGTATTGTTAGAAAGGGTAAAAGATATGGATTATAATATTCAGATATTGAGAAATGTTGATAATATTGCTGAATATATGTATAAAGCTGATATAGCAATTTCATCCCAAGGAAGAACTATGTATGAGTTAGCATGTATGAAAGTGCCAACGATAGTTATTGCACAAAATACAAGGGAACAAACACATACTTTTGGTGATGTGGCAAATGGATTTATTAATTTGGGGTTAGGAAGTGAAATAGATGAATTAACAATTACGGAAACGCTGGTATGGTTAATAAAGAGTAATGTTATGAGAAAAAATTTATATCAGCGAATGAAAAATAAAGATTTTACACAAGGAATAAAAAGAGTAAAAAGAATAATTTTAGAAGAATGATATCAATAGAAAAGGATGTGATGTGAATGAAAAGCTATTTTGAAGAATTAAAGAAATATGGATATTATTTAATAGCAGAGATAGGAGTAAATTATTATGATATAGCAAAAAAATATGATATATCATTATTGGAAGCTGCAAAGTTGATGATAAAAGAAGCAAAGCAGTGCGGAATAAATGCAGTTAAATTTCAGTCATATAAGGCTGAAAAGTTGGCATCAAAATTTTCACCTGCATATTGGGACTTAAATGAAGAAAGCACAACATCACAATTTGAATTGTTTAAAAAATATGATTCATTTGGAAAAAATGAGTATAAAATCCTTAAGGATTATTGTGATACATTAAATATTATGTTTATGTCTACCCCTTTTGATTTCGAAGCAGTAGATTACTTGGAAGAACTTGTAGAAGTTTATAAAATATCCTCTTCAGATATTACTAATCTTCCTTTTTTGGAATATATAGCTAAGAAAGACAAGCCTATTATAATTTCAACTGGAGCTTCCAATCTAGATGAGATTTATAGTGCTGTTGAAGTGATAAAAAAATATAATAAAAAACAATTAACAATCATGCATTGCATACTTGAATATCCTACTCCATTAGAACATGCAAATTTATCTAAAATACAAAAACTGCTACATGAGTTTCCTAGTGAGATAATAGGTTATTCAGATCATACAAAGCCAACAAATGAGGCTATAGTACAGGAAGTGGCATATGCAATGGGAGCCGTAGTTATTGAAAAGCATTTTACTTTAGATAAATTCTTAAAGGGAAATGACCATTATCATGCGATGGATGTAAAAGATGCGAAGGAAATAATTAATAAGATTAAATTAATAAAACAGATCAAAGGCGATGGTTTAGATTTGTATTTAGATAGTGAAAAGTTGGCTAGAGAAAATGCAAGAAGGTCTATTGTGGCAAATTGTGATATTGCTGTGGGTGCACAAATTACTCCAGAGATGTTGACTTTTAAAAGACCAGGAAAAGGAATTTCCCCAGATAAAATATCAAGTATTATTGGAAAACATGCCAAAGTAGATATACAAGAAGATACTATGTTACAAGAGTTTATGATAGAATAATTAAGTAATTGGTGCAGAAAAATGTTTGAATAAGTTTTAATATTTAAAAGGAAAGTTAGAGATATAAAATGAGAGATATTAATGATTATACAAAAAACTATAATATTGCAAGTTTTGAAGATTATAAGGTAATTTATAGAAGAAAAAAGGTATTAGAAATCATGCAAAAATATAAACCTAAAAGAATTTTGGAAATAGGTTGTGGAATGGAGCCATTATTTAACTATATACGGGGGGGGGAGTATGATAAATATGTTGTAGTAGAACCAAGTAAAATATTTTGGAGTAATGCAAATAGTTATGTTAAAGAAAACGAAAAAATAGAATGTATTAATGACTTTTTTCAATATACATCGGAGCTAAAACAAAATAAATTTGACTTTATAGTATGTTCTGGTTTATTACATGAGATAGAGTTTCCAATGGTTATGTTAAGAGATATAAAAGATATCTCAAATGAAGAAACTATAATTCATGTTAATGTACCAAATGCAAATTCATTACATAGAATTTTAGGTAAAGAAATGGAAATAATTCAAGATGTACAAGATATGTCGGAACGAAATAAAATATATCAACAATATAGAGTATTTGATATGGAAAGTTTGAGTGAATATGTGGAAAAGGCAGGATTTAATATTATAGATAAAGGTTCTTATTTTATAAAACCATTTTCACATGAACAGATGTATAAAATGTTGAAATA
This sequence comes from uncultured Clostridium sp., assembly GCA_947646915.1. Taxonomy (GTDB): domain Bacteria; phylum Bacillota; class Clostridia; order TANB77; family CAG-508; genus CAG-269. The sequence continues at coordinate 22,874 of CANSII010000025.1, forward strand.
TAATATCATTTCAGAAAAAGTTTTAGAAGGATTGAATAAATTAACAGAATATCTTCCTCAATATGCCTCTGAAATTTATGTAAATATTAAAATAAAGTAGGATAGTATATTTTAAAAGAATAAGTAATTTATCAAAATAATTTAAATAAAGAGAAGGAAAATATAATGATAAAAATTATTGTAATGTCAGGTGCAGTTGGAAATGCAGGTGATTTTTTGATAGTAAAAAGAACTATTGAACTGTTGAACTATTGTTTCAATAATTGTATGATTGAAGTTATAAATAGATTACAACCTTGTGATAATATAATAGACAAACTAAATAGTGCAGATGTTTTAGTTTGGGCTGGAGGGCCTTTATTTCAACCTAATATATACCCCTCAGGAATTCCTTTTGTCAATGATTTAAATAAAATTACAATTCCACAGTTTACAATTGGGTTAGGATGGAAGGGACAAAATTTTAGAGATAAAGATGTATATAATTATAAATTATCAGAAAAAACTTTAGAATTTATTAATAAAATTCAAGAAAGTGGATTTCCAATTGCATGCAGAGATTTTTTTACTATTAGGATGTTAAAAAATAATAATGTAGATAATTGTAATATGGTTGGCTGTCCAGCATGGTATAATATAGAAAAGGTTGGACAGCTAGAAGTGAATAAAAAGATTGAGGAAATAAAAAAAATATGTATTTCAGATCCTTGGAGATATAGCAGTTACTATCAGGTTATTGAATTGATAGAATTATTGAAAAGAAGATTTACAAAAGCGAAGATATATTTTGTATATCATCATATTTTAAATGAATGTGAGATAGAAAAGTTTCAAGAAGTTCAAATATTAGAACAAAAATTGAAAAATTATGATATACAAAGTGTAAATATATCAGGTAGTGCAGAAAAATTATGTATATATGATGATTGCGACTTGCATATAGGATGGAGAGTTCATGCACATATTTATAATATGAGTATGCGCAATTTGAGTATATTAATAGAAGAAGATGCTAGAGGAGGAGGGTATAATGAAATTGTAGGTATGCAATCTATTAAAGCATATGAAAATGATTTGAGTGATAAAAATTTATATCTTAATAAGGCAATTGATGATGCTATAGACAGAATTATTCAAACTGATTATTTTGAAATAGAAAAAGCTTTTTATATTATAAGTAAGTATTTTAATAGAATGAGGAATCATATTTTAAGTCTGCAAAGTTTAATCTAAATATTTTTCTTGATTTAATCCTAATGGTTTTATTTAAATAATATATAAGAATAAAATTTAATACATTAATTATATAAAAAAGGGGCTGTCGCACTAAGCAATTAGTGCGCAGCTCCTTTTTGTACAAAAAATAACTGCCAGACCTCGAAAGAATCCGGCAGTTGATATAAAATTAATGTATGCTCAAACACATTATAGTTAATCAACTTGAAAATTATCAGAAAATAATGTAAAATAAAAATATGAGTTATCCAGAAGAATATAGAAAAAGAACAATAGAATATAGACAAGAGGGACATACACTGGAAGAAACAAAAGAAATCTTCAGAGTATCCATATCAACTATACGTACATGGGAAAAACAATCAAGAGAGAAGGGAAATTTAAAACCAAAAATTCCTGAAAGATCATTTAAAAAAATTGAACCTGAAAAATTAAAAAGATATGTAAACGAGCATCCTGACGCATATCAAAATGAAATTGCAAAGGAATTTAAGTGCACACCTGAAGCTATACGTAAAGCATTAAAACGTCTGAAGATTACACGAAAAAAAGACGAACAGATATAAAGAACAAAAACAGGAAAAAGTAAAAGAATATTTAGAAAAAATTGCTAATATTCCTTTAGAAAAGATTGCTTACGTAGATGAAACAGGTATAGATACTTATCTATACAGGGAATATGGTTATGCGCCAAGAGGAACAGTCATACAGGGTTTTGTGAATGGACGGAAGTATAAACGTGTAGGTATTGTTGCAGCAAAGCTGGGTAAAAAGATAGTAGCACCCTTAGAATATAGTGGAACAATGGATAGTATATTATTTGAGAAATGGTTTGGGGAACAGCTGGTGCCGGCTTTGTCGAAGGAAACAGTAATTGTAATGGATAATGCAGCTTTCCATCGTAAAAAACAGCTGTCTTCCATAGCAGAAGACAATGGCTGTCACTTGATTTTTCTTCCTCCGTATTCCCCTGAATTAAATCCTATTGAAAAGTTTTGGAGCTGGTTAAAACGTCATTTGCGAAAAATCATTCCACTTTTTGACACATTTGATGAGGCTTTATTTGAGTGTTTTCAAGTTGTTTAACTATAACTTACAGAAAAATTATAGTCTAAATCAGAGCGGATATCAACTAAAAATTCCGCTAAATCTTGAAACAATTATTCCAGAAGATGATTCTGTGTGCTTACTAAGTCAGTTTGTAGAGGCATTGTATTTGACTGACCTGTATTTTACCTATGAAAGAATAAATTCTGTACCGCCAAGGACACTTCTGAAGATTGTACTTTACTCTTACATGAACGGGGATTATTCCTCATAGGCGCGAACTTAAGCAAAAAATCCTGGTAAAATAGTTGTATGAAATTCTTC
>CANSII010000026.1 GCA_947646915.1 uncultured Clostridium sp.
AAAATTTAATGTATTATTCCTCATTATCTTGATGTTTTTCTATTTCTTCAATATCTTTAATATGCAATTCAATTTCTTCTGCTTTTGGTAATTGACTTTGCAAATATTCTGGTATATCTTGTAATAACTTATATTCGCTAACACCTACTGGTTTATTAATATCTTTTAGTGCATATTCTGCTACTAATTTATCTTTATCTTGACATAGTATAATTCCTATTGTTGGATTATCTCCATCTTTTCTTAATATATCATCTACTGCTGATAAATAAAAATTCAATTGTCCTGCATCTATTGGTAAAAATTCTCTTGCCTTTAATTCTACAACAATATAACATCTTAATTCCAAATGATAGAATAATAAATCTATAAAATACTCTTTATCACTAACTGTTAATTTATATTGATTTCCTACAAAGGCAAAACCTGTTCCGTAATTCTAATAAAACAATTTTAATCTTTGTTATCATTGCTTCTTCAATTTCTTTTTCTTTAACTTGACCTTTTAATGCTATAAAATCAAAAATATATGGATCTTTCAAAGTTTGCAAAGCTAAATCACTTTGAATATCTGGTAAAGTATTTTCAAAATTTGTTGTTTTATCTGCTATTGCTTGTCTTTCATATAATTTGTTTTTTATTTGATTCTTTAAGATATTAGTAGACTATCCGTTTTTTATAGTTTGACTAATGTACCATTTTCTTTCCTCTATATCTTTTACTTTATCCATTAGAATAACATTATGATACCAAGTAATTTTTGCAAGAACGTCTTGCAAAAATTTTTCGTCTTGATATTCATCAGCAAATTTTCTCATATATCTAATATTTCTAGGCGAAAATCCTGTAATATCTGGAAATTCAAGTTTTAAGTCTATTGCTAAATTATCTACAAATTTATTTCCCCATTTTATATTATTAGATATTATTTTTCCTATATTCCAATACATATATATCATTTCTACATTTACTACTTGCATTGCTCTATATTGTGATTTTAAAATTTCATTTTTTATGCTTGAAAGAATTTCTTTATATTCATTTATATCAATTATTTCATTTGACATATTTATTTCTCCGTTCTTTGAATTTTGCAAGAACCTCTTGCAAAATTTATTATAACATTTATTTCCAAATTTTTCATTAGAAATCTAAAAAAAGTTAAATTTACATTATCAATTAGTCAGACACATCTGACCAATTTTATATCTCATTGATAAATAACTTCATTTAAAACAATTTCCTCTACTCTGCTTTTTATATTATTCATCTTTTGCACCCATTCCATTTGATTATTTGCTTTTAGTTCTTCATTTACATTTTCTTTCTCTGCCATTTGTTTTATTAGAATATCTATCTTCGCTTTACACTCATCTTCTATATCTAGTAAATAACTTTTCAATTCATTATTTAATAACATTTCTGTATATTTTGGTATTTTATATTTCTTCATATAGTTTAGTTTTAATCTTCCATATTTACCTATAACTCCTGTTCTTCTAGCTTTTGGAATTGTTATATTAGGTATATAATAATCTCCTTGTAATGTGTATTCTATTCCTGTTTTTTCATCAATAAATCTTTCTTTTAATTCTTTATTCTCCATAATTTCCATATTTCCTTTCAATTTTTTAATTTGACTGTTTTATAAAAGCAAAAAAGATGAACTTGTATTTATTTTTTACAATTCATCTTTCAAATATGTGAAAATTTTATAATTTATAAATTGTTGTTAGGAGGAAACCTTTGCTATTACTGAATTTTAATTTTTCGTCATAATAGAACAAAATTGTGATTACAAGTGCAATAAGTGTTATACCTTTTTCATTTTTTTTCATATCTCTCATATATTTCATTCCCTTCTTTTGTATATTATTTCAAATTTCTTCTCAAATATGTATAAAAAACTAGCTTGTAGACATTTTTGTCATATATGGTTATTTTATCCAAAAAAAAATAGATGTCAATAAAAAATTCCATTTTAGTCTTGATCTTTTATTTTTCAAACTTTATTATAGAAAAAAGATATATATTATAAAGCGAGTTTGACAGTGAGTCGTTATTCACTTTAAGTTATTATAGTGTGTCTCTAAAGTTTGAATGTTCAATATCTTAAACGCCTTGGAAAACAGAGCTGAATAATATATATCTTTTTTCTATATAATATATTTTTTGCATAATGCCGAAACTTAAAAAAATTCCATTTTAGTTTTGGTTTTTTGAAAAAATATATAATTTAGAAAAGTTTTACAAGAAGTATTTGCAGGAAAAAAATACTTCCTATAATACAAATAATTCCTATCACAAATAAAAAAAAAAATAATATAATAAAAATATCAAACAATAATGTAAAAGGAGGACATAGAATGCAAAATAGATATAAAGTTGCAATTGTAGGAGCAACAGGCGTAGTTGGTAGGACAGTATTAAAAGTATTAGAAGAGAAATCATTTAGAAACTGTACATATACACTATACTCATCAAAAAAATCTGCTGGAACAAAAGAAAAATTCTTAAATCAAACCTACATAATACAAGAATTAACAGAAGAAACCTTTAATACAAAATATGATTTTGCCATATTTTGTGCAGGTGGAGAAATATCAAAAAAATTCATTCCACTAGCTGTAAAGTCAGGATGTATAGCAATTGATAATAGTAGTATTTACAGAATGGATCCAAAAGTTCCACTAGTAGTACCTGAGGTTAATCCTAGAAAAATCTATGAAAATAATGGAATAATAGCAAATCCAAATTGTTCAACAATTCAAGCAGTTGTTGCATTAAAACCATTAGACACTAAATATAAAATAAAAAGAGTTATATATTCAACATATCAAGCAGTATCTGGTGCAGGAAGGGCTGGAATTGAAGACTTAGTAAATGGAATAAATGGAATTCCACCAAAAAAATTCCCTCATCCTATCTTTAATAACTGTTTACCTCATATAGACACATTTCTTTCAGATGGTTATACAAAAGAAGAGTATAAAATGATTAATGAAACTCGAAAAATTCTTGATAGGCCTGACTTGCCTATAACTGCAACTGCTGTTAGAGTTCCTGTTAGAAATTGTCATAGTGAATCTATAAATGTTGAATTTGAAAAAAACTTTGATTTATATGAACTTAAAATGTTATTACAAAATTCTTTAGGAATTACTGTTATTGATGATGCTCAAAAAAATCATTATCCAATTGCAACTAGAGCAGATGGTTATGATGATGTTTTTGTTGGTAGAATTAGACGTGATTATAGTGTCCCATATGGTGTTAATTTATGGGTAGTTAGTGATAATTTAAGAAAAGGTGCCGCTTCTAATGCTGTTCAAATTTTACAAAAATTGGTTTCTTAAATACGTAATTACCTAATATTATTACTAGATAATAGTTTTATTTTATTATATACTGAAATTGCAAATATATAAATATTTAATTGTATCTCGGTTAGTATTACAGATATTAAAAAATTCTAAATATCTTTCATTTATACTCGATACTGCATAAATATTTATATATTAGCAATTTCAGTATTAATAATTTATAAACTTTTTATTTTGTAATCTGTTATATTAAAAACAAGTATTATATAACAAAAACTGGATATACTAACAAAAAAACATATTTAGGAGAATTAAAATGTCAAATATAAAAGAAGAAATCAACATTAAAGAATTATATGGACTTCAATGCACATTACCAAAAAATGAATTCATAGAAAAAAACAATGTAAATATAAATAAAGGTCTAACAACAGAAAAAGCAGAAGAATTTGTAAGTAAAAATGGTCTTAATGAAATAAGTCAAACAAAACCAAAAAAATGGTATAATTATTTAATTGAAAGTCTTTTTTCACCATTTAATAGTATCTTATTAGGAATAACATTAGTATTAATATATACAGATGTTATAATTCCTGAGCAACCAAGTTATGCTAACATAATAGTAATTTTAGTCTTAGTTGTAGCAAGTACACTATTAGAATTTTTTGAAGAATTCCGTTCAAATAAAGCTGCAGAAAAATTAAAAGAGTTAGTTGCAACAACAACACATGTATTAAGAGATGGTAAAGAAATTAAAATCCCAATAAAAAATATCACCATAGGAGATATTGTAAATCTATCAAGTGGAAGTATGATTCCTGCTGATTTAAGAATAATAGAATCAAAAGATTTATATGTTGGACAATCTTCTTTAACTGGTGAATCTGAAGCAGTCAAAAAATCAAATGATTCTGAATTAAAAATTGAAGAGATAAATTCAGTAACAGATTTAGATACAATATGTTTTATGGGAACTAATGTGATTAGTGGAACTGCAAAAGGTGTTGTTATTAAAATTGCAGATGATACTTATTTTGGAAAAATAGCACATACACTTACAACAGGAAAGCCACAAACATCATTTCAAAAAGGTGTTCAAAATATAAGCAAATTATTAATCAAATTCATGCTTGTTATGATACCTATTGTATTTGTATTAACAGCATGGAAACACGAAACACTTACAGCCTTTACATTTGCAGTTGCAATTGCAATTGGTATAACTCCTCTACTTTTACCTGTTATATTATCATCAAGTTTATCTAAAGGTGCTGTCAGAATGTCAAAGAAAAAAACTATTGTAAAGTCACTAGATTCTATTCAAAGCTTTGGTGCAATGAATATTTTATGTACTGATAAAACTGGAACATTAACAGAAGATAAAATTGTACTTGAAAAATATCTTGATATTAATGGTGATGAAGATATAAGAGTTTTAAAACATGCTTATTTAAATTCGTATTTTCAAACAGGATTAAAAGGAAATATAGATGAAGCTGTAATTGCTCGTGGTATAGAAAATAAAATTGATATAATGTCATCTAAATATAAAAAAATAGATGAAATACCTTTTGACTTTTCACGTAGGCGCTTGTCTGTAATCGTATCAGATGATAATGGAAAAAAACAAATGATTACTAAAGGTGCTGTTGAGGAAATTTTAAATATATGCACTTTGGTTGATTATAAAGGCGAAGTTTCCAAACTAACAAGGGAAATTAAAGAAAATATTAAAACAATAAGCAAAAATTTAAATAAAGAAGGTTTAAGAGTAGTTGCTGTATGCCAAAAAAATGACATCGATAATGATATGTCATTTGATATAAATTCAGAAAAAAATATGGTATTAATGGGCTTTATAGGTTTCCTTGATCCGCCTAAAGAAAGTGCTAAAATTGCTATAGAAAAACTAAATAATCATGGAATAAGAGTTATTGTTTTAACAGGTGATAATGCAGAAGTTACAAAATGTATTTGCAATAAAGTTAATATCAATTCTAAAAAAATCATTCTAGGAAGCGATATTGATAAACTATCAGATCAGGCTGTTATACGAATATTACGAAAAGTAAATATTTTTGCAAAACTATCGCCTATTCAAAAAGCTAGAATTGTCAGACTTTTAAAAGAAGCTGGAAATATTGTAGGTTATATGGGTGATGGAATTAACGATAGCCCTTCACTTATAAATTCAGATGTTGGAATATCAGTCGATACAGCTGTTGATATTGCAAAAGAATCCGCAGATATTATTCTTTTAGAAAAAGATTTAAATGTACTATTAGATGGTGTAACCGAACGGTAGACGTACATTTTCTAATTTAATGAAATATATAAAGCTTGCTGTAAGCTTTAACTTTGGTGAAGTCACATCAGTTATAATCGCAAGTGTTCTACTTCCATTTTTGCCTATCACACCTATTCAATTACTTGTTCAAAGCTTACTCTATGATTTTGGACAACTTACACTTCCTTTTGATAATGTTGATACAGAATATTTAAAAGATCCTAAAATTTGGAATATTAAAAGTTTAAAAAATTTCATGCTTTTTATGGGTCCTCTGAGTTCAACTTTTGATATGATAGTATTTGCATCTATTTGGTTTTTATTTAATATTAGAGATGCTGCAACTTTTCAAACTATTTGGTTCTCTTATGGTGTAGTTTCTAACTTAATTGGAATGCATATAATAAGAACTGCAAAGGTTCCTTTTGTACAAAGTAATGCTCATAAGTTTGTTTATTTGTCTTCTATTATTCTGAGCATTATTGCTATAATTGTTCCTTATACTTCTTTAGGTCATTTTATTGGTTTGGTTTCTAATCCAATAATTTATTTGACTATTATTATTGGTGTTCCTATTTTGTATTGCTTTGTGGCTTTATTCGCCAAAAAGATTTATATACGAAAATATGGAGAGTGGATTTAATGTCAATGTCCATTGGTAACATTTTCTTTCGCTTCGCTCTGTTCATCATCATCCAAGATTTTTTTTTGAAAAATCTCGTCTGCCAAATTGCAACACTTGACTTATACAGAGATGGATATTATAGACAACAAAAAAAGCACATATGTGCTTTTTGTTTTTATTATTATTCTGCTGATCCTTCTGTTTCTGGTGCTTCATAAGCTTCTAATATAGCTTTTTGAATTTTCTCTCTTGTTTCAGCATTGATTGGATGAGCTATATCTTTGAATTCACCGTTTGGTGTTTTTCTGCTAGGCATAGCTATAAATAATCCATTTTGACTTTCGATAACTTTTATGTCATGAATTGCAAATTCGTTATCGAATGTTACAGAAGCAACAGCTTTCATTCTGTTCTCTGAATTAACTTTTCTTACACGTACATCTGTAATTTGCATTTTATGCACTCCCTTCCTTAAGTTTATTTTTTGTTTGTTTTGTACATATTAGTTTATTCTTATGTACTAACTATTTAATTATTCTCCATAAAAAAATTTTTTCCTTCTTTTTTTTACATTTTTTTAAAATAAAAATTATTATTAAAATAGCTTTAATTTAAATTTTAAAGAATAAAAAAATTATATTATAATATATTTATAAAAATAAGAAATAATAAGTTATTATAATATTATAAAAAATTTAAGTTTTGGTGTTTTTATTTTATACATTTAATAATAGAAAAAAGATATATATTTCAAAGTGAGTTTGACCTGAGTTGTTATTCACTTTAACCTGTTATAGTGTGTTTCTATACTTTGAATTTTCAGTTTCTTAAACGCCTTGGAAAACGGAACTGCAAAATATATATCTTTTTTCTAAATATTATATTTTTGCAAAAAACCGAAACTTAAATATAAAAAACTATTGAATTTCAGCACATATAATTATATAATTAAAATGAAAAAAATTTGGGAGTGAAATAAATATGCCTAACATAGAAAATATAAAAAAACACAAAAAAATACATATGATTGGAATTGGTGGAATTAGTATGAGTGGAATTGCAGCAATTCTTACAAATTGGGGTTTCCATGTAACAGGTTCTGACTGGGAACAATCTGAAGCAACAGAAAAACTAATTTCTATGGGAATAAAAGTTTCAATTGGACATAATTTAGAAGATGTTGCAAATTCAGATATTGTTGTTTATTCAGCTGCAATAAAAGAAAATGATATAGAAATGATTGAAGCACATAGATTAAATATACCTACAATAGAAAGAGCAGATTTTTTAGGTGAGCTTACAAGATGCTTTGAAGATACTATTTGCATTTCTGGTACACACGGAAAAACTACAACTACCTCAATGGTTTCACTTTGTTTTATTGAAGCTTTAAAAGATCCTAGTATACAAGTTGGAGCATTTCTAAAACAACTTGATGGAAATTATAAAGTTGGAAATAGTGAACATTTTATTATAGAAGCTTGTGAATATGTTGAAAGTTTTCTAAAATTCAGTCCAAAAGCTGAAATTATTTTAAATATTGATAATGATCATCTTGACTATTTTAAAACTTTTGAAAACATAAAAAACGCATTTGTAAAATATGTCAAATTATTACCAAATAATGGTATTTTAGTAATTAATGGTGATGATAATAATTGTCTAGATTTACACAAATATACAGAATGTAATACTATTACATATGGTTTAAATAATAAAAATGTCAATTTTTATGCTGATAATATTTCTTTTGATAATGATGGTTTTCCTGAATTTGATGTATATAAAAATAAACAAACTTTAGGTAAAATAAAACTATCTATTCCTGGTATTCATAATGTTTTAAATGCATTGGCTTGTATAGCTTTATGCGATTGTTATAATATTGACTTTAAATATATACAAACAGCATTAAAAAAATTTACAGGTGCTCATAGAAGATTTGAATTTAAAGGTAAAATAAATGGTGCTAGTATTTACGATGATTATGGACATCATCCTACTGAAATTGTTGCTACTGCCAATTCACTAAAAAATAAAAAGTATAATAAATCATGGGTTATATTTCAACCACATACTTATAGTAGAACTACTACTTTACTAAATGAATTTGCAAATGCTTTATCTAATTTTGATAATATTATTGTTTTAGACATATATGCAGCTAGAGAATCTAATACATATAATATCTCTTCTAAAGATTTAACTGATAAGATTAATTCTTTAGGTAAATCTGCAATGTATATTTCTGATTTTAATGATTGCGTTTCTTATATTAATAATTCTGTTACTGAAAATGATATTGTTTTGACTTTAGGTGCAGGTACGGTTACTCAAATTGGAGATATGTTATTAAACATAAATGATTAAAATATCAAAATAGGAATTAAAAAAAATATCCAAAAGAACTCCCCCCTTCTTATTTGGATATTTTTTATGCAATTGCTTCTTTTAATTATGTTACGCATTTTATTAGCTTTTCTTTTTGATTTTTAACTTCATTATTTACTACATTTATATTTTCATTTATTGCTTTAATAATTCTTTTTTCACTTCTGTCTACTAATTCTAAAGCTGTTGTAATTTGTGTTGCAACATCTTTACTCAGTTCATAAAATTTTTGGTCTATATATTCTTTTGTATAATTCTTTGATTCTTCGAATTTTTGATTTGTATAAAATCTTGATTATAAAAATTGTCCCCATATTTAATAAAAATAAATTTTACTAAATCTTTACCTATCTATTGCATTATACAACAAAAAAATAAATATCAAGAAAAATATCAAAATTTTTCTTGATTATTTATACAGATATTACTCGACTGCCTTCATCTGTTTTATCATAATATCACCAAAAACAGCATATCCTTCATTTGGATGATTAACAAGAACATGAGTTATAGCACCACAAAATTTTCCATTCTGAATTAAAGGTGCACCACTCATTCCCTGTATTATTCCACCTGTTTTTTCTAATAATCGTTCATCAGTAACTTTTATTAGCATACTTTTATTATCATAATTATTGTCTCTATAAACTTTTTCTATTTCTACTTCATATTCATCTATTTTTCCATTTTCTAGAGTACACATTATTGTAGCCTTTCCTGTTTTGATTTCTTCTCTTAAAGCAACCTCCATTTCTTTATTAGTATTTATATTTAAATTAGTAATATTATCTACTTTTCCATATATACCAAATTTAGTATTTTTACTTATTATTCCAATATTTTTTTGATTATCTACTGTCCCCTGTATCTTGCCTGGATTTCCACTTTCTCCTTTAACAACATTTAATATTTTTGTTGTTACAAATTCTCCTGATGCTATATCTATTAATTTTTCAGTATCTATATCAGTAATTCCATGACCTAATGCTCCAAAACTTTTTGTTGATGGTTCATAAAATGTAACTGTTCCAACTCCTGCCGCACTATCTCTTACCCATAGTCCTAATTTATATTCACTTTTACTTGTTTGTACAGGTTTTATTGAACATTCTGTTGTTTGATCTCCATGTATATATTCAATTTCTAGCTCATTTCCTGCTGATTCATTTACTTGTTTTACTAAATCTTCTGTAGTTTCTACTTTTTTGCTATTTATTGATATTATTGTATCTCCTTCTTCTATTCCAGAACTTGCATATGGTTTATATTTTTTATTGTCTATTCCTTGTATTTCTGACATTCCTACAACTAATACTCCACTTGTATATAGCTTTATTCCTGCTATTCCTCCTACAGGTATGACTTTTGTCTTTGGCAATACATCAATATTTATGTCTTTTAAAAATATATTCTGAAATAAACTTAATTTAACAGTCTTTTTTCCTACATTATTTATTGTTTTTGTTTGACTATTTGAAAGTGTTTCTATAACTTCTCCCTTTTCTATTAAATTTATATTTAATCCTAGAATTGTTTTTAAATTTATTTTCTCTCCTTCAAATATTACTATGTTGTTTGGAATTGATTGTATTGCTACAATATAAATGTACATTATTAATAATATAAATATCATTACTATTTTTCTAAACTTTTTCAATTTGTTCTCCTTCTCTTTTAATGATATTTTTATTATTTGCTTTTTATTAATTTCATATACAAATAAAAGAAGAAATTTTAAAAATTCCTCCTTTTTAACATTTTAAATTATTCATTTACTAATATACTATTTCCTACATATTCCCACGCACTAGAATTTGGTACCATAGCATTTCCTGAACCTGAACTTGTAGCAATAAATTTGAAATATCCTCTTCCATTTATATATATAATTGCTCCATTTAGCTCAGATTTTGCAAACATAATATCACTACTAGTATACGTATTTCCTTTATAACTTAATCCCATTATATAGGTCATACTTCCACTTCCTCCAGTTCCTCCTGTTGTTCCACTACTTGTGATAGTTGCAAAATTATTATTTGCTTTTGTTGTATTACTTGCATCTTTTAATTCTACTTTAGTTTGTGTTGGTATTGTAAATGGTATATCTAGAATTAATGTACTTCTATATAATCCATATCTTTCCCTTCCAAGAGAAGTATAATATGCTGTTGCAAGATCTGTTTTTCCATTTAAATACTGTGCTAAAGTTTCATTATCACTTTTTGCAAGGTTTCTTTTTTCTACCATAGATGAATATGAAAATTCATTTTCTATTGGATAATATTTAGCTTCATCTCCATTTTCATCTATAGAGGACCATAATTCTGTATTAATATTATACAATCCTAATAAATTTCCTCTATTATTTAAATCTCTCTCTGTTACATCATGTATCAAATTATCATTTGCTCTTATAACTATAGAATCTTCTGTAACAACATCTTTATTTTTGTTATTTGTAATAATTGAATAACCATTATATACTTTTCCAACACCATTACCTATATTGACGCCTTGTAAAAATGTTATTAAAGATATATTATTCAATATTTTATCCCAGTCAGTTTCTTTTAGTTTTGGCATTTGAAAATTAACTGATGTTTCACTAGAATAATTATTAAAGTTAGCTATTGCTATAGATAAATTTCTTTCTACAGAATATTTTATAATATCTCTTCTATGTTCATTAAAATTAGAAGTTTCTGCTTCTATTCCACCTGAAAATCCGCCTACAGAATGGTCAAAATCAAATATTTTCAGCCTTTGTTGATTAAACTTTTGGCGTAACTCCTCATCTTCTATTCCAATGGCATTTTCAGTAGTTAAATCATTTAAATGATTCTGTTCAATAAAAGTTTTAAAATTTATAGCTTCTTTATAATATTTTTGAGCATTATTATTGTTTAAAACTTCATCTACTGTAATATTATTTGTTTGTTCATTTGATCTTCCGTTTAATATTGTATATACCTTATTATTAAATACATAATATTTTTGTCCATTTTTTTTAATACATGGTAAAGTTCTATATTGACCATCCATATAAACATTTTCCATTATATTTGTTTCTATAGGGATTTGTATGCCATTATATGTCACTATTGATCCATTATCATGTACATTACTTAATAAATATCCTGATTCATTACATTCATTACCATTTATAGTTCCCTGTATTGTAATATAATTATCCAATGTATATGTTATTACTACATCAATATTTTCTTTAACATATCTACAACTATAATAAACATATGGTTTTAATCCAAATAAAGTTTGATTTTCTCTATATGTTGCGTTTTCTCCCCCTACTTGATGAAAATCTTCTCCATTCCAATTATTTACATATGGTGAATATATATAATAACCGTCATACATTGTATATACTAAGGCTGGTACATAATTTTGAATAGATTCTTTTGTATATCCTAAAGATTTAAAACTATTTGACATTGAATTAAAAAAAGTATTTACAGATGCTTTTATATCCCTCATTTTTTCATTTGCAGATTCTGCTGATCCAGCATTTAAATTATTTATTTGATATGCTTTTAAAGCATCATATGTTGCATCATTTAATTTTGAATCACATAAAATTTGCTCACTTAAAGTATTTATTCTGTTTTGAGTATATGTTTGTAATACTAAAGATATTGGTAATATTATTATTATAAAAATTATAGCTAAACTTTCTATTTTCATAATTAATATTTTTTCCCTTCGATTATATTATATCCATTTTAATAATTTTTAAAAAAAGCTTGTAATTAGATTACAAGCTTAATTACAAGCTATTTTCCTGTTGCTGTTACAATTCCTCCATGTGCAGCTGCAATTGTATAAGTATCTTTTCCTGCTACTGAATAAAAGAAATTCTTTAATTGTTGAGATAATGTTTGATTTGTGTTTTTAACACTTACTGAAACCATATCTCCTTGTTTTAAAATCCATGCTGTTGGTGTTACTGAATTATTATTAGGTGCAATTTTTTCTTCAATTTGTGAAGTATATATTGTATAATATACATTTTCACCAATTCTTGTAGTTGGCGTTTGTGCTGCTTTTTTTCCTGGATTTTCATCTAATATTTGTATAATTAATTCAACATCATATGTATTTCCTGTAGCAGTAATATTTTCTAAAAATTTACTATATTTATCTGGTGTTATTTTTCCTGTAGTTCTAATTTCGTCAACAAATTCTTTAGTTGCTGTTTCTACTGTTAATTGAGCTACATCATCAGTTCTATCTGACATTGTCATTAGTGGGAATATAAATATTAATACAACTGAAATTGCTATTGCAATTATTATTACAAATGTATCGTTCATCTTTCTTCCTCCTTTTTTTATTAATTTTTCTAAATTTTTAATAAGTTAAAAACCTTAATTTATAATGCTGGACTTTTATCTAGAATTTTATACTTTATAAATATAACTTATTTTATATTTATTTATTAATTTTTATTATTCATGAAATAATAATCTCATATATTTGTCTATTGAATTGTATATGTTATAATTCTCTTTTCAGTTTTCATAACTTCAGGAGTACCTTCTTTATCATCTTGATAATAAACTCCTAAACTTTCTGTTATATTTCTTCCACTGGCTATTATAGTTTTTAATCTATCATATAATGGTGTATTATTTAAATGTACATGAAATTCTGATTCATATGCTTGTAATTCTTGTGAAGTTCTTTTTCCATATAAAATTCCACTTAAAAATTCAGCTTTTTTAGTTGGATTCCCCAATGATTGATTATCACGTAAACTTGTATCTGCATCTAATTCATATTTTTCTATTTCTGTGCTATCGTTATTTAAAATAGTATAAATTGGATTTTGTAATCCAACAAATACAATTTTATAGTTTTCTAAATATGCTCTATATATTGAAGGAACTATAGATTCTAATCCTACTGTTCTTGTTAATCTTAATGTATTATCTGTATTTGTTGCCCCATAATATAAAGAACTATCTATATACATTGTTTCCCTGTCTCTATAATCTAATATTATATCAGCAGTTTCTCTAACTTGTCCAAAAGATAGAATAGCAACAGATAAACCTATAACAAACATTAATACTGAACCTGCTATTTTTATAGCATCTGCCATATTCTCCATTGCTATTCCTCCTCTCTATTTTTAGCTAATACAGATAACAGCAACTCTACCATTATGATATTGGAAAGATACTGTATATGTTACTGTATTTTGAAGTGTGCCAAAATTTGGTTGAGCTCCTGCTGTAGCAGCTAAACTAACAATTTGAGCATTTCCACCTGTAGCAGGTGTGTTTCCTGCACCATCATTAGCCACATTTATTGATATACGTGTTGCATTTGATGCTTGATCATTATTATTATTTGACATTACTTCTTGTACCAATGTACGAATTGTACTTCCTTTTTGACGTCCATTATATTTTGTAAATCTTTGATTAAATGCTGTTGTTTCTGCATCTGACATTCCTCCATTGTTTATTGCATTTGATGCTTGTGTATAAATCATTATTCCTAATGAAATTATTAATATTGCTAATAATATTGCACCTGCTATAATTAGTGCTTTTGATGCGTTCTCCATAATTATTCCTCCTTTGTTTTCAAAATATATATTATAAATACTAACTTTATTAGTAATCTTAATAACTAATTATTGTGTTGTTTGTTCAAATAACATATATTTAACTTTATTAGTTTCTTGATGATAATCTATTTTGATACATTTAAATTTTATATCGCCATAATATCTCACAAAATTTTGAATTCCAGTATTATAAAACTTTTCCATCTTATAAACATTATTATCATCAATTATTTTGATTTCTATATTTATTGAATTACTATAATTATTCTGATATATACCTTTATTATCTTTTTCTACATTATTTCTAATATTATTATCTATTGCTCTATTAATAACACTTGCTAAATCTGTCCCCTTAACTTCTTGATTTAAATATTGCTCAAATTCTAAATTTGCTTTTTTTGATGTATTGTAGCTTGCTTTATAATTTAGATATATATATGAAATTCCTGAAACTATAATTATTATGATTGCAAAAAATATTGCTATTTTCTTCATAATCATCATCCTTCTTAATTATATCATTTTAAATTACATTTTTCAACAACTTTTTAATTTAAATTTTTTATTAATTATTTTTTTTAAACCTTACCTCTCTTACTCTACCTGAAGAAGAATTATAACTTACTGTACAATCATAAGAACTCTCTAAATTAGAATTTATTAAATGACCTCTATTATCTAATAGTAGTGTATTGTTATCTAATCTTATACCTTCCATCAATACTTGTATTAAATAATCAGAATTATTATCATAATATAAATTATTTTCTCTAGCCAATCCAGCAACAGTAATAACATCATATATAGTATTAGTAGAAATACCTTCATATTTTGTAAATCTTTCATTAAACTGAGTTAATTGAACTTGAATATTTTGATCATTAACTTTTGATGCAGTTCCTCCAAAAGTTGTAAATAAATACACTGCTAAAGATAATATTAGTATTCCAATTAAAACTCCGCCTGCCATTAATAAAGCATTTGTTGCATTCTCCATAGTTCCTCCATTTACATTAAATTTTTTATTTAATATTTATATTATTGATAAAATTATTCTATCCATTTAAATGACAATTCTGATATTTGTCCATCAGTATATGTTGGACTTCCAACGCTTCTAAATTTAGATGATTTAAATTCAGAATACTCTCGATGTCTTTCTATTATATTTTTACCATTAGGTGGATTTAAATCAATAATTTCCTTTCCTGTTACATCTTTAACAGATTTTGTTCCATTTTCATATACACTTGCAAAATTTGAAGACAACTTTTTCAAATTTTCTAGTCCATAATCGGTTTCAATATTTCTACAATTACTTATAATAGTGTAAAAAGTACTATTAGAACCATTAGAAGGATCTATTGTATAATTTTTTGTATTTCCAAATATTTTAGTTCCATATTTTCCTGCAAATCCTGTAATATCTATGTTTAATTTAATTTTTATATTATAATTTATAGAATTTACTCCACCACTTCTTGTATTATAATCAATAACTTTATTTACTAAACTTATAATATCTGTTCCATCTATTCTTTGCTCTGTATATCTTGTAAATTCTTGATTAAATTGTGCAATTTGTTTTTCTTGTTCTGTACCAACATTTTGTTTTTGGTAACTACCTAATTGATTAACCATTAGAACTAATGCTCCAATAACCAATAAACCAATTAAAACTCCACCTGCCATTAACAAAGCTTTTGACGCATTTTCCATGATTTATCATTCCTTTCATGCTAGATGTCAGTGAAACAAATGTCAGTGAAATATATATACACTTTTAATTTTCACCTTTAACTCTCTGACATCTACTATCAAAATCTGCCTTCCAACATTTAGTTTCTAATTCTAGAAGCTATTTGATGACATAGCAGAGAATGCTGAGCCCATAGCTGTAAGTCCAATATATACAAGTGGTATAATCAGATATCCTACAAACAAGCAAATCATTGGTGCAAATCCTATAACCTTACCTATCATCTGTTTTCTAGAAATCAATCTTTCATTTGACTCTCTTCTTTTATCTCTATAGTATTCTCTTTCTGAATCTAATTCATCAAAAGCATCTCTGATAGGAATTTTTTCTACAGCAGCTTGCATACTTTCAACTATTCTAATTAAAGGCATATATGAAACTTCTTCTTTCATTTCCTCTAAAGCTTTCCATGCACCTGCTTCATAGTTATTAAGACATTTTGTAATCGGATTTTTAAAAATATTTGAATATCTTTCTAACCATTCCAATATAATTTCTACACTTACTCTTTCAATTCTCATTAGCATCAATATAATTGTTTGGAATTGCATTACTTCATCTTCCATTTCCAATTTTCTCATAATTACTTGGAACATTAGTATCCAAATAGGTGCTAAATATCCAATTATACAACATCCAAATGCCAACAATAATTCAAACCATTGTAAGTTTTCACTATTTACGATTTTTAATTTATCATATATTCTTTCTGCAGCTGTTTTTATTTCCTTTTCATCTGCTTCTTTATAATATTTAGAATTCTGCAAAGTCTTTTCAAGTTCTTCTACTTTAACATTTAACTTGCCTCTATACATATCTATAAAAATATTATCTTGTTTGGTTAATTCCATAGCTTTTGCTTCATCTTTTGCTGACTGTCCCCCAATTAGATTATAGTCACTTGTTGGATTCGTATACACATAATCTACTGCTATATTATGTAACTGTATGAATACTATTAATGATATAAAAAATGCTGCTATTGCTAAACATATTCTGTTTATGTATAACCATTCCATTTTTAGATATGATGCTGCATCTTTTAATAAATCTTTAACTTTTTTATACTCTTTGGTTCCATCTTTAGGCATAAATTTATCTACAATTTTCTTTGCAAATTTATTTTTATACACTTTAGCTTGCCATGGATTTTGAGTATTTTTTGTATTCATATTTATTGAGCCATTATCTTTTAGTTTTCTAACTAATATATAAGATACAAATGTTATCAATAATATTATTATTTGCACTATCATTCCAGATTTTCCAAAATACCAACTTTTAACAAAAGGGAAATTAGTTACTGCCCATGTTTTTATTGGTTCTAGGAATAATACTGGTGCTATTGATATAAATGATAAGCTTTTAAATACATAATTTAATCTATCTCTTTTTAAGATTTCAATTTGCATTTCTTGTGTTATATTATCTACATTTTTTAAATATAATGATGCCCCATCAACTTTTCTATCACCATATTCTTTTGTTAAATATGAAATTCCTGCAAATTCCTTTAAAAAATCATTTGGTGCAACATCATAATATTTTTCTAATTCAGTTTCAGGATCATCTGAAATTAATATTTCATATATTTTTTCACCTTGTCTTGATACATCTTTTTCATCATCTTGCGATACTTGATAAATTGCCTCTTCAACCATGTTATACTCATGATACGCATGTCTTATTTCTGAAAAGAAGTCAACTTGTTGAGTTAATAATTCATTATCTTTTTTATCAATAGAGCTATCAATGAATATATCTACCATAAATAATTCAAATAATAGTAGTATTATCATTAATAATAAATTTGAACTTGTTATTATTATTGTAAGTAATACTAGTGGAAGTACAATAGCAAGTGCATTTGTCATTATTTTAGACGCATCTCTTCTTGTTATATATTCATCATCAATATTTAGTATTTCTAATCTTCTTCTTAATTTTAATATATATCTTTTTAAAAATGGAATTCTTGAATATATTAAATATAACTTTTGATACATTACTTCAGTAGAAAAACTATTTGATTTTGTACCTTTTTGAAGTTTCTGTATTTGCTTATATTCAGATTTCTGCATTTTTTTAGATAGTATAAAATATGCTATTCCTATTATAACTATTGCAATAACAGAAAATCCCATTATTTTATATATTATTTCTATTGACACTTGATATTCACCTCCATATTTTTTTATATTAAACTAAAGCTCAATAATATTAATTTAAAAAGATAAGTTCGACCTGAATTGTTATTCACTTTAACCAATTATAGTATGTATCTACACTTTGAATTGTTGTTTGTTTCTAAATTTCAGTTTTAGGTTTTCTACCTCTTCTTTTTGGTTTGTCCTCAGCCACATCAGAAGAAACACTTGTTGAAACAGAAACTGTTTCTTTTTTTGGAGAAACTTTTTTCCAATGTTTCTCTACAAAGCTTTCAAAAGCATCAATATCAGTTTCATCCATATTCTCTCTCATGCCCTTTAAATTAGCTTCAGTAATTGGGTTTGTAATAATATATTCACCATCTACATATTCCAAAATATTTCTATAAGTATATAGTTTTTTATCAGTAATTTTTTCAAAATAATGTGTTGCATTATCAAAAAACTTATCAAACTTTCCTTCTAATGTTTTTTCATTTCTATGGTCAAATGTATATTCATTTATATCTTCAAGAGGAATACATTCTGTTATTCTTTCAACATATCTCTTACCTCTAAAATCCTTTTGTAAATGTATATCAAAATTTAATACTTGTACAACTTGTTCTTCTGCTGTTTTTTCATTTTTAAATACACCTGTTCTAAGCATTGAGTTTCTTAGTGCTGTTACTAAGTTTGGAAATGTTTTAGCATGGTGAGTAAATAATGTAAATTTAGAAGCAACCTGTGCTGCTTGTATCATCCAAGATGCAACTGGATCTGTTGCAACCTCACCAATGATATTAACAGAACCATCAGTTTTCTTTTGAACGTCAAGACCTTCTTGTCCAGATATTGTTTCTGTTTCACGGAATGTAAGTATATTTCTTGTTGGATATATTTTTCTTAAATGTAACTCGAATGCTGTTTCTTGAACTCTTATGTTCATTGTTTCATATATATTTTCTATCATTCCCATAAGCATTGTTGTTTTACCACAACCTTGCTCACCAGTAATTGATATAATTCTTGCACCTTTAACTAAGAACTTTAATAATTCTATAGATTCATCACATCCAGGTTCACCTTTAAACCATTGTTCTAGTGTTGAACGTTTTACGTCGAATTTTCTTACAAAGAATGCCCATGTTTCTGAGAAGCTTGGTCTAACAACAACTACACGAGATCCATCTTTCATTTCATTAATTTTATATCCATTTGTGTCAGATAATTGTCCTGGATTATTGTATTTATATATATTTTGGCATACTCTCTTTAATTCTGCTTCTGTTCCAAAACTCAAAAATGCCAAACGTATTGATTTACCTTGGAAGAATATCCATATACTATCACATGCTCTTGGAACTTTATGTTCTGAAACTTGTGTTAAATAATCTGTATCTGATGTTTGGGCAACCTGACTTAAAAAGCTTTCTGGAAGTCCAGATACACCACCAGATACACCATCTATATTCATATCTCTTATTTCATCTATACTACTATATCCTTTGTAATATTGATATATTCTTTGTACTACTATTGCCAATTTATCTGAAAAGTCTAATTGAAGATTTTCTGTTTCATAAATGTATTCTATTTCTTGTGATGTAATTACATAAGATGGTTTTGTTTCTCCTTCAACATATTTTAATTCTGCTAAATTGTATTTTTTTATAAGTTCTGTCAAAGCTTCATATCCAAATTCTTTTTTATACATGAATATCAATATATCAAATTTGTCTTGTGGTGTTAGTAATGATGGTATATCAAATGGTATTGATTTTGATATATTTCCTTCATTTACATCATATTCCTTTGCAAGCAAATCATATATTAATTCTTTAACATATTTTTTGTCGTTTACATCTCCATATGTACAACCTTTTAATGCCTTTTTTAATTCGTATTTTTTATTTTTTCTTCTTTTTAGTTCTTCTTCTGATAAACCTATGTCATATAAGTTTACTTTTGTTATTTCATCTAATCTCTTTTTTACGAATTCTTGCATTTTATCAAGTGTATAAGTTTTATCATCAACATTTATTGTGTCTTCAACAGGTGCTTCTTTTTTCTTTTTAAGAAAATAATATATTGCTGATATTATTACTGCTATAACACCAAAGATTAATAATATATTAGTTATCGACATTTAAGTTCCCCTCCCTTTCAGTTTTTTACTTATTATATAAAAATTTAAACTCTTTTTTATCTACATATTAATTTGCAACTCTTGTAATCTATATATAATATTTTCAGATGCTCTTTTTATTTCTTGTATAAATAAAGCATTTCTATCTTCAGCATCTGCTATTTTTTTTAATTTTAAGAAAAAATCTGGCACTGTTGCTTCATTTGTTGCCTCAAAAAAAAGTGTATTGTAAGGCATTGTTAATACCTGCTTTTTTTCTCCTAAAAACCTTGTTATATTTTTAGAATTATATTTTGAATATTTATCATATCTTCCAACTAAAGTTAGTACTTTAGGAGACTTTAATAAATAATTCTGTTTTTTATCTTCTTTTAATTTTTTTAGGCTTGTTAGATTTTGACTTACATTTACTATTATTAAATCAGATTTATCAATTATTTCTTCACGTATGTCTTCATCAATATTATTATCTATATCTACAAAAACTTTATCATAATATTTATTTGCATTTTCAATTAATTCAATATATTCCCTATCTATTTGAACTTTATCTACTGGAGGTTGTTCTCTTCCTAGTAAAATTTCTAATCTATCTTTAAATACTACTTTTGTATAATTTGTGACTATATCTGGAGTTAATCTTTTACTTCTTATCATCTTGGAAATTCCATCAATTCCACTTTCTGTATCTATTGCAGATTTATTATGTCCAAAAATTGCTAATCTATCTTTTTTTGTTTGCGATTCATCAAAAAAGCAATGTTTCATTCTGCTTTCTCTATCTGTTGTTGAAATTATTAATATTTTATTATTATTTTCAATTGCCATATATGTTGCAATAGCAACTAATGATAATGTTTTGCCTGTTTCTTCTGCTCCATTATTAACAAATGTTATAACTGACATCACCTATCTCATTCCTTTCTAAAAATCACAAAACTACTTAAATATTAATAAAATCCTAATAATATTAATTTGAAAAAATGAGTTTAACCTGAGCCTCTTTTCATTTTAACCAATTTTAATGTGTATATAAAATATAAATATTTAGTATCTTAAATTCCTTGGTAAACGAATTTTTTAAAAATTCATATTATTAGAATTTATATTATAATGCTTTTTCAATATTTTTTAATGTTCTTCTAATATTTGTATCACTTTTCTCTTCAAGTATTTGCTGAATTATAAATATTAAACTATCTTTATATTCTGCACTCAGCCTTTTAAATTTTATTTTTTGAACTCTCTGATTTTCATATAAAACAGATAAATCTCCATTTTCTATTGGAAAATAAATACGTGTTTCGTCCCATTCAATTTTATATCCTAATGATAAATAATTCAAATAGTCATCTTCTTCTTTAAGCATTCCTTTAGAAAATAATACTTTTGTCAAAGATATAGGATCTTTTAATTCACTTAAGATTTCAATTCCTTTTTTTAATGAATATACATCAAATGATGTTACAAAGTAATTTTTAGAAATATTATTTTGTGTTTCTCCAATTCTTTCTGCTATATCAACATCAATTAATATAAAATCATAAGTTAATTTTGTTGTTCCTAAATAATCTTGAATTTGCTCTATACTTTGAAATCCAACTGCAACATCTACATCTTCATAAGAAGTTATATATGAAATTGTAGGTTGTATTGATGGTACAATATACCTAGCTTTTTGATTTATTGTAAAATCTATAACTAAAACTTTTTTTGACATTTCTGTTAATATTTTTGCTATATTTATTAATAAATCAGTTTTATCATAAATTCCTATAAATCTTATTGTTTTCATATATAACCTCCAATTATTTTAATTTATTTACTTAAAACAGAATAATATTATTTTAATATACATTTGTAGCATCTGCTCCTAAAGATTGTAAAAATTTTATTCTTTCATCTTTAGAATTTTTTGCACTTTCTTCAACTTTTGTTTTTACATTTGCCTCTCCTTCATCACCACTGTTTCTTATTGCACTATTTAATACATCATTTCTTGTTGAAGAATATGCTGAACTATTGTATTTATTCCATAATGCTTCTCTTGCTTCTGCAACTATGTTTGGATTGTTTCTTATTAATTGTACTGTTTCAAGATTTGGTACATATGTTGTTGTTGCAGCATTTTGTACACCAGCTTCTGTATATGTTGCTACATATATTTTTGCTCCTGGTATTCTATAAGCATCAACTATAGCATTATTCATTGTTATTATTTCATCTTCCTTCATTTTTATCCAAATTGTGCCTTCTGAATCTATTCCACCAATTTGTGGTATTTCTACTTGTTTTTTAGAAACAACTATATAATCTTGTCCTGAAGGTAATGCTAATCTTACATCTATATATTCACCTGTTTGTATTTGTGTTGGTAAAACAAGCATATTGTATTCTTGTTTTCTTAAATCATCTGTTGTTTTTTCATTTGACTTAACTACCATATCTGTTGTTATTATTGAATTTTTATTTAAATCAACTTTTGCTATTATTGGCACTTGTGTTAATTCTACATATTTTTTTTGTCCGTTTTCTTCAATATAATAACTTTGTGTTTCTTGTTCTTGTTTTAATTCATAATTTCTATTATTTTTTGTTAGATATAAAGTTCCTACACCATTTTTATATTCTGTTACTACAGGATTTCCTTCTTTATCTTCTGAGGCATAATTATCTAAAATAGTTGTATCTCCTATTGCATTGCTAGGTACTTCATTTCTATTCATTACTTGTGTAGTCAACATATCTTTTGTAATTACTTGTCCTGAAATTACATCTTGTCCTAATACCCATACTGATACACTATTTGCAATCTCCTCTTTTTCTTTTTCTCTATAATTTTTTAATTGTATTATTAAAAATGCTATTACTGCACCTGTTATTACTAGAGTTAATAACATTCCTAATAAAAACGAATTTCTTGATTTTCTTTGCATTGGATTTGTTGCCATGACAAATTCCTCCTTTATTTTTTATATTTCTTTTATTTATTACAAAATAACCTTTATTTTATTTTAACGCAATTTACACCTAAAATCAAGATATTATAAATGTGTAATATAAAGTTAATTCTTTTGTAATATTTTTGTAATATTTGCTGTTATTATTATCTGTATTTTAAATTTTCATTATCTTAAACATTTAATGTTTAATGCATATGCAACTCCATCTTCGTTATTTGTCTTAGTTATAAAATCTGCAATACTTGTAACAGTAGGTGTGCTACCTTCCATAGCAATTCCTAGTCCTGCATTTTCAATCATTTTTTTATCATTTAAATTATCTCCTATTGCAATTACTTCATCTTTTTTTATATTTAATTTTTCCATTAAATATTGAAGTGCAGTCCATTTATCAACATCCTTTAACGATATTTCTGTATAGTAATATGCTATTTCAATATATTCTGTCCCTTGTTTTATGAGTTTTCTTGACATATGCGATACATCTAAAACATCAATTCCATCTATCTTTCTTAATTTTCTTATTATTGAGTTAAATATCATTTTATCTTCATCACATACTGTAATCTTAAAATATTTTTCATTTTCAGATTTTTTAACATATTCATATACATCTTCAACTATTGTTATTTTTATTTTTTTATTTTCTTCTTTTTTTAAATTTTCTTTATAATAGTACAAAACATTATGACTTAAACTTTTTGCTATTATTGTTTTTTCTGTATATATACTATATGATATACTATTTTCTTCACATAGTTTTATTATTTGCAATGTTTTTGCTTTATTCATGTATTTTTCGTATATTGTCTCTTTTTTTTGAATATCATAAATAAAAGCACCATTTTGTGCAATAAAAAAATTTTTTGAACAAATTTCATTTGCTATTATTTTTACTGAATCTATTGGTCTTCCTGATGCAATTATTACATCTGTTCCACTTTCTATTGTTTTTTTTATCGTTTCTTTGGTGTTTTCTGTAACTATTCCATAACTATTTAACATTGTTCCATCTAAGTCAACTGCAACTAATTTATACATATCTTTTTTCTCTCCATTCTTTTGTTTATTTTAAGCAATGTCCATTGGGGACGTTTCTCTTTGGACATATTATCATAAAATAAAAATTTTTTCAATTTTGATTTTTTAAATTAATTATAGAAAAAAGATATATATTATAAAGCGAGTTTGATAGTAAGTCATTATTCACTTTAAGACATTATAGTATGTATCTCTAGTTTGAATATTTCAGTATCTTAAACGCCTTGGAAAACGGAGCCGAATAATATATATCTTCTTTCTAAATAATATATTTTTTGCAAAAAAACAAAACTTAAATTTATTTCTAAATATTTCCTGTTTATTATTTTGAATTTTGCAAATGATAGTATTAGAAAAAGCAAATGTTTTTTTCTAGAAATGTATAT
>CANSII010000027.1 GCA_947646915.1 uncultured Clostridium sp.
TTTAAAGATTTTTAATTTTTAAGAAAAAAGCGTGCAATTAATATTGCAATTTTCACAAACTAAAGTAAATGAAAAACTGGTTGACAAAAATACAAATATAATAGATAATATACAAGAACACAAAAAGAAAAAACAGAAATTTTTATAAAACATAAAATTTTTAGTAAAAAACCAAGGAGGAATAAAAAATGTATGTATTCAATAGGATAACAGTAAATCCACAATTACCAAAAAGGGTAGAAAAGCTATCAGAAATAGCAAATAATTTATGGTGGTCATGGAATACAGAATTTTTAAAAATATTTAAAAAAATAGACAAAGACTTATGGGAAACATGTGGAAAAAATCCCATAAAATTTTTAAAACAAGTATCACAAGAAAAACTAGAAGAAGCAACAAAAAATGCAGAATTATTAAAAGAATATGATAAAATTGCAAAAGAATTTGAAGATTACATGAATAGTAAAAATACATGGTTTTCAAATAATTATCCTGAAAATAAAAATGATTTAATAGCATATTTTTCAGCAGAATATGGATTAGATCAAACAATACCAATATATTCAGGAGGATTAGGAATATTATCAGGAGATCACTTAAAATCAGCAAGTGA
This sequence comes from uncultured Clostridium sp., assembly GCA_947646915.1. Classification (GTDB taxonomy): domain Bacteria; phylum Bacillota; class Clostridia; order TANB77; family CAG-508; genus CAG-269. The sequence continues at coordinate 614 of CANSII010000027.1, forward strand.
CTTAGGAATTCCGCTAGTTGCTGTTGGACTATTATATAAAAATGGATATTTCCATCAGAAAATAAATGGATATGGAGACCAAGAAACAGAATATCATAATATAGAATTAAGTGATTTACCAATAAATCCAGTAAAAGATTTAAATGAAGAAGATTTAATTATAAACATAAAATTCCCTCAAAGAAGAATATACCTAAAAGTATGGCAAATAAATGTTGGAAGAGTTAAATTATATTTATTGGATTCAGATATAGAAAACAATAATCCTGAAGATAGAGATGTAACATTAAGATTATATGGTGGAGACCAAGAAATGAGAATAAGACAAGAAATTGTTCTTGGAATGGGTGGTACTAATTTGCTAAAAAAAGGATTAGGATATAATCCAACTGTATACCATATGAATGAAGGGCATTCTGCATTTTTAATTTTAGAACTTATAAAGAATATAATAAAAGAAAAAGAAGTATCTTTTGAAGTTGCAAAAGATATAGCAAGCTCAAAAACAGTATTTACAACACACACACCAGTACCAGCTGGAAATGATATATTCCCAATAGAATTAGTAGAAAAATATTTTAAAGATTTTTGGCCTAGATTAGGAATAACAAGAGAAGAATTCCTAAAACTAGGAATGAAGCCTTGCACAGAATTAGAAGCAGGTTTTAATATGGGAATATTAGCTTTAAAAGTTGCAGGTAAGAAAAACGGAGTAAGTAAATTACATGGAGCTGTATCAAGAGAACTATTTGGAGATGTTTGGCCTGAAATTGCAGCAAATGAATCACCAATAACACATGTTACAAATGGAATACATACATGTTCTTGGCTTGCACCAAAATTAAAAGAATTATACAATAAATACTTAATACCATATTGGCAAGATAATATACATAAAGACTCAGTATGGGAGAGAATAGAAAATATTCCAAATGATGAATTATGGAAAGTTCATCAAGAAAGAAAAATAAGATTATTAAATTTAGTAAAAGAAAGAACTACTGAAAGATTAAGAAGATCAGGATATTCATATGATGAAATAAATGATTTAACATCAAAATTAAATCCTAATGCTTTAACAATAGGATTTTCAAGAAGATTTGCAACATATAAAAGAGCAACATTAATATTTAGAGATTTAGAAAGAATAACTCAAATATTAAACAATCAGGATAAACCTGTACAATTAATATTTGCAGGAAAAGCACATCCAGCAGATAAAGAAGGACAAGATTTAATAAAAAGAATTCATGAAATATCAATGATGCCACAATTTAAAGGTAAAATATTCTTACTAGAAAATTATAATATAGCAATGTCAAAATACTTGGTAAGCGGTGTAGATGTTTGGCTAAATAATCCTAGAAGACCTATGGAAGCATCTGGAACAAGTGGACAAAAAGCATCTGTAAATGGAGTTATAAACTTTAGTGTTTTAGATGGATGGTGGGCTGAAGGATATAATCAAGAAAATGGTTGGACAATTGGAACAAATGCTGAATTTAATTCTTATGAAGAACAAGATTTAGCAGATAGCCAAAGTATGTATCATACATTAGAAGCAAAAATAATTCCAACTTATTATGATAAAAATGAAGAAGGAATACCAGAAAAATGGATTCAGACAATGAAAAACTCAATTATTTCAACTGGTGGAAAATATAGTACAGCTAGAATGCTTGTTGATTATACAAATATGCTTTATATGCCTTTATGCAATTTAACTAAAAAATATTACGAAAATATTGATAATGTTGCAGAATATAATTTATGGAAGAAGAATTTGTTTATTAATTGGAAAGATATAAAAATAGAACAAAAAAATAATCATGATAATATAACAATTGATGCAGGAAATAATATAGAGGTAAAATGTGAAGTTCAAAGCCCAAATATAGATATTAATAATCTTATTGTTCAATGTTATAATGGTAAAATATTGGACAATGGTGTTGTTGAAAATGTAAATATAATTCCAATGAAATTGTCTGATAAAGATGAAGAAAATAAATTATATGAATTTTCTGCAAAAATTGAATTAAAAACTGGTGGTAATTATGGTTATACTTTTAGAGTTATGCCTATACATGAAATGCTTTTGGATTCAGAAAATTTGAATTTGATAAAATGGATTACAAAATAAATATTTATAGTAGAATATGTAAATAAGATATGGGAAGAAGGTTAGTTATGTATGTAGATACAAATAATTTATATAAAAATAAAGGTATAACATTAATTGCACTTGTAATTACAATAATCATACTTTTAATATTGGCAGGGATAACAATAGGGGCATTAACAGGAGACAACGGATTATTTACAAAAGCAAAAGAAGCAACTAATAAATATAATGAAAGTCAAATAAAAGAAGAAATAGAATTAGCAATAGTAGATATACAATTTGAAGAATTAGATAATAACAGATCATTAAATATGATGACTATTGTAAATAAACTTCCTCAAATCATAGAAAATAATGGAGAAGACATAACAATTCAAATTGTAGGAGATCAAGCAAAAGGAACATACAAGGGTAAAAATTTTATTATAACAAATAAATTCGAAGTTATACTAAATAAGGAAATTGAAGATAAACTTACTATTATACCTAATAACATACACAAAAATGAAAATGGAATATATACTCTTCCTAATTTATCAATATACAATCCTAAAAAAGAAGAAGCTAAAGCAGTTATAATCCAATTTGCAAGTGGAATTACACAAGGTGATAAAATCCAATTAAAAGATACTACTAATATAGAGGTATTAGATGGAGATTCATTCTTATATATAAAGACAGAAAGTCTTTCAACAGATGAAATAGCTGAATATTTAAGAAATAATTTAGAATTTAATTTACAAAAAACTGATAAAATTGATAATATAACAGTAAAAATTTCATTAACAGATGAAGATCCTGATAGAATATTAAAATTTTGTTCAGCAACAAACCATTATTATGAATATGTAGAGCAATCAGGAATAACATGGGTAAATGCAAAAAAAGCTGCTGAACAAAGAACATATTTTGGACAGCAGGGATATTTAGCAACTATTACAAGTAAAGAAGAAGATGACTTTACAATGTCTTTAATTGATGAAAATGGTTGGGTAGGAGGTTCGTGTCATTATGAATATATTTTTGATAAAGATGGAAATAGAATTTATTCTAGTTTAAATCAATCTTCATCAAATTGGCATTGGGTAACAGGACCAGAATCAGGTGAAAAATTTTATGATTCATCAGATACAGTAAATAAATATACAAATTGGCTTCCAAATGAGCCAAATAATCCTGGAGTAGAAAATTTTCTACATTTACATGCAAAATTAAATGGTTGGAATAATATTGCAAATAATAACCCATCTATAAATGGATATATAGTAGAATATGGGAATATAAATGGAATAGGTAGTGAAGATATGTTTAGTGGAAATAGTAAAGCTTCTTCACAAGTTTTTATAGAATTATAAAAAGTAAACATCACAAAGCTTAACAAAGCATATGTGGTGTTTTTTGTTACAGGATAATGGTTTTATAAATTAAAGGCAACGTAAACACTTCCTCATTATATTTTATAATAATTTTTAAACATCTTCCAGTTACACTTTATACTGCACAACTATTTATATATCAGCATTTTCATTGAAGGAGAATATCAAAACCATTATCCTGTAACTGTTTTTTTAAAAATTATATAAAAAAACTTTAAAAAAAGAAAAAAATGTTATACAATATATAAAAATGTAAAACCAAGGAGAGGAAAATGAAGAAAAAATGGCAAATATATGAAACAGATGAAAAACAAATAGAAAAAATATCGAAAAAATATAACATCAATAAATTAATAGCAACAATATTAATAAACAGAAAAATAAAAGAAGAAGAAATAGAAGTATTTTTAAATCCAACAAGAAAAAACTTTCATAATCCTTATTTAATGCCAGATATGGAAAAAGCAGTAAATAGAATAATACAAGCAATAGAAAAAAATGAAAAAATCATAATATTTGGTGACTACGATGTAGATGGAATAACAAGTATAACAGTATTAAAAAGTTTTTTTAAAGACATAGGAATTGAAGTTGGAGAGTATATCCCAAACAGACTAGAAGAAGGATATGGACTAAATAAACCAGCAATAGAAAAAATAGAAAAAGAAAAATGCACATTAATGATAACTGTAGATTGTGGAATTTCAGGAATAGAAGAGATAAAATACGCTAACGAATTAGGAATTGATACAATAGTAACAGATCATCATGAAGTAGGAGATGAATTACCACAAGCAATAGCAGTAGTAGATGCAAAAAGAAAAGATAATCAATATCCATGTAGAGACTTAGCAGGAGTAGGAGTAGTATTTAAATTAATACAAGCAATACGGAATGAAATTAAACTTAGAAGAAAAAGAATACCTAAAATATTTAGATATTGTATGTGTAGGAACAATATCAGACATAGTTCCATTGGTAGGAGAAAATAGAGTAATTGCAAAATTGGGTTTAATTCTTATTAATCAAACAAAAAACATGGGATTAAAATCATTATTAATGTCATCAGGATACAAAAATATAGATTCAAATACAATATCATTTGGAGTTGCACCAAGAATAAATGCGTGTGGAAGAATGGGACATGCAGAAGAAGCATTAAAATTATTATTATCTAAAGATATATATGAGGTAAATGAATTAACAAGTAAATTAAATAAATATAATAAACTAAGACAAGAAAAAGAAAAGAACATATATGAAGAAGCATTAAAACAGATTGAACAAAAAGGTCTAAATGAAAAAAGTATTATAGTAGTTGGAGGAGAAGATTGGCATCATGGTGTAATTGGAATAGTATCATCTAAAATTACAGAAAAGTTTTTTAAGCCAAGCATATTATTATGTTATGAAGGAGATTTAGCAAAAGGTTCAGGAAGAAGTATTGCAGGTTTTGATTTACATGAAGCTCTAATGAAATGTCAAAATTCAATAGAGAGATTTGGTGGACATTCTATGGCAATTGGAATCACAATTAAAAAAAATATGTTTAATCAATTTTCAAAAGAAATTGGAACTATTGCTGAAGAAGCTAATATAAATGATATAATTCCAATAATTAATGTTGATTTAAAAGTTAATTTAAGTGAAATAAATAAAGATATAGTGGATAGTATTAAACAACTAGAACCTTTTGGTGAAGGTAATAAAATGCCTTTGTTTGCTTTTAAAAGTTTAAAAATAGATTCAATAAGGGCTTTATCTGAGGGTAAACATATTAAAATGACTTTAAGGGAAGATAATATTGTTATTAATGCAATTGGTTTTAATTTTGGTAGTTTGGCTGATGAGTTTAAAATTGGTGATAAAATTGATGTTGTGGGTGTACTTGAGATTAATAGCTTTAATGGTGTTGATAGTTTGCAGATTAGTTTGCGAGATGTGATGAGAGCAGTGTAATTCTATTTGAAAATAGATAAAAGTCGAATAATATGAATTTTCAGAAATTCCGTTCTTCAAGGCGTTTAAGATACTGAATATTTATATTGCATATACACACTATAATTGATTAAAGTGAATAAAGACTCAGGTCGAACTCATTTTTTCAAATTAATATTTTCGACTTTAATTATTTTTATTTTTTAATAAAAATAGTAAATTTTAAGAGGTGGATTTTATGCAAGAAAATAATATAGAAATTACAATACAAGATGTAATATCAAAAAAGAAAGAAATAACAAAAAAAGTAGATACAAAAGAAATAATGAAAGCATATAATTATGCAAAAGAACATCATGGAGATCAAAAAAGGCGTTCAGGAGAGCCATATATAATACATCCAGTAAATGTAGCATATATATTGGCAGGAGTGGGATTAGATGAAGCAACAATTTGTGCAGCACTTTTACATGATGTTGTAGAAGATACAGATGTAACAGATGAAGAATTAAGAAGAAACTTTGGAGAAGAAGTTGGTGACATGGTAGCAGGTGTTACTAAATTGGGAAACATGATGTTTTCATCAGTTGAGGAACAACAAGTTGAAGATTATAGAAAAATGTTTTTAGCAATGGGAAAAGATATCAGAGTAATAATCATAAAATTAGCAGATAGACTTCATAATATGAGAACATTAAAATATCTAAAAAAAGAAAGACAAATTGCAAATGCAAAAGAAACAATGGATATATATGCACCACTTGCAAACAGATTAGGATTATATTCAATAAAATGGGAATTAGAAGATTTGTCATTTAAATATTTGTATCCAGAAGAATATCATGAATTAGTTGAAGGAATAAACAAAAAAAGAGAAGAAAGATTAAAATTCATAGAAAAAATAATGGAAGACATACGAATTCAACTAAAAAAGCAACATATTGAAGCAGAAGTAACAGGAAGAGCAAAACATTTATATAGTATTTACAGAAAAATGCAAAGAGACAATAAAAATTTAGATCAAATATATGACTTATTTGCACTTCGTATTTTAGTTAATTCTGTAAAAGACTGTTACACAGCACTTGGAGTTGTACATGAATTATATAGTCCAATGCCAGGTAGATTTAAAGATTACATATCAGTTCCAAAACCAAATATGTATCAATCTATACATACAACGCTATTAGGAGAAAAAGGAACACCATTTGAAGTACAAATACGTACATGGGACATGCATAGAATAGCAGAATATGGAATTGCGGCACACTGGGCATATAAAGAAGCTAATTTTATGGGTAAAGGAAAACAAGTAGTAAAAGTAGAAGAAGACAAATTAGCATGGTTAAGGGAATCTTTGGAATGGCAAAAAGACATACAAGATCCACAAGAATTCTTAGAAACATTAAAAACAGAATTATTTGAAGATGAAGTTTATGTTTTTACACCAAAAGGAGCTATAAAGGTATTGCCAAGAGGAGCAACACCAATAGACTTTGCATATTCAATACATGCAGAAATAGGACATCATATGACAGGATGTAAAATAAATAGTAAAATGATGCCAATAATAACACCATTAAAAAGTGGAGATATTATAGAAATAATAACATCATCAGATAAAACAAAAGGACCAAGTAGAGATTGGCTAAAATTTGTAAAAAGTACAAGTGCAAAAAATAAAATACAAAGTTGGTTTAAAAAAGAACAGAAAACAGAAAACATAGAAAAAGGAAAAGAATTAATAGAAAAAGAAATAAAAAGAATAGGAATGACACATGCAGATTTATTTAAAACAAGCTATATAGAAAAAATGCTTGAGAGATATAAATATAAAACAATAGAAGACATGTATGCAGCAGTAGGATTTGGAACAAATTCTGCAGTAAAAGTTATAGCAAAAATGTTACAAGAATATAGGGAAGAACATGAAGAAGAAAATATAGAAGAAAAACTGGAAGAATTAAAACAACAAAAAGAAATAAAACAAAAACCATCAACATCAGGGATTGTTGTAAAAGGAATAGATAATTGTCTAGTAAGATTGTCAAAATGCTGTAATCCATTACCAGGAGATGAAATTATAGGATATATAACAAAAGGAAGAGGAGTTTCAGTCCATAGAAAAGATTGTGTGAATGTAAATGACTTGCTTTCAGAAGAAAATAGAATAATAGATGTAAAATGGTATGAAGAAGCAAAAGAATATTATAATGTAAATATTCAAATTTTGGCAAATGATAGAATAGGATTATTAGTAGAGATATTAAATATAATAAACACTTCAAAAGCAAAGCTTATGGGAGTTAATACTAAAACTACAAAAGAAAAAATAGCAATTATGGATTTAAATATTGAAATTGAAAATATTGAGGAATTAAATAAAGTGATAAAAAATATTAAAAAAGTAGATAGTGTATATGAAGTAAGGAGGTAGTTTCCATCATGTCCATCGGGGACGTTTCCTTTTGGACATGATGGATAAGTAAAAAATGATATTAAAAGAACTAAAGATACAAACTTGGATTGGTGATAGAACTAATTGTTATGTAGTATTTGACGAAAAAAGTAAAGAAATAATGTGTATTGATCCAGCAGGAGATGTTGACAGAATTGAAGATTTAGTAAATAATGTCTTTAAAGGAAAATTGAAATATATTTATTTAACACATTGCCATGGAGATCATATAGGAGGAGTAACTGAATTAAAGAGTCGTTGTGGTGGTAAAGTTCTAATACATAGAGCTGATGCAGAAGGCTTGAATGACAGTAATGTTAATTTGACACATATTATAGATTTGCCTGAAATAGAACTAGAAGCTGATTCTAGAATTGATAACCAAGATTTAATTCATATTGGAGAATTGGAATTTAAGGTTATTCACACACCAGGGCATACTGCTGGTGGGACATCATTGTATTGCGAAAAGGAGAATTGCTTATTTTCAGGTGATACTATTTTTGCTGGAACTTGGGGGAGAACTGATTTACCAACTTCAAGTTTAGATGAAATTATGAATTCTATTGTGAATAAAATTTTGGTTTTGCCTGATAATACTTTTATTTATCCTGGGCATGGAAAGGCTACTATGCTTAAAGATGAAAAGCCAATTTATTTGGAATTGAAGCCTAAATTGTGGTAGATAACTTGAAACAAAATGGATATTATGTTAATATATATAATATGAAAAATTTAAGAAAGTTTAAGGAGAAAAAAATGTTTAAAGATGATATAAAAGGTAAAGAAAAAACAGCTTTTGAACAAGCCAATGAATGTATGGGATTATTAATAAAACTAAGAGAGTTAAAAAAACAGAATAATCAAGAAGAATATATGAAATTAAGAGATAAGCTAATAATTAAGAATATGAGGTTAGCTATACAAGTTGCGAATCAAAAGTCAGTAAGAAGTATTGAAGGAATATCACAAGAAGATAAAGAACAAATGGCAATGATAGGTCTAATAAATGCTATAGATAAATTTGATCCCGAAAGGGGTTTATTTGGTAACTATGCTAATATAGAAATTTATACAACAATTTTGAATGAAGCTGGAAAAAATAAAAATATAGTTAATGAGATGAATAAATATATAAATAAAATAATATCCATGAAAAATGAGTATTTAATAACTTTTGGAAGAGAGCCTAGTAAAGAAGAGATTTTAAATGAAACAGGATTAACAGAAGAAAAACTAAAAGAAATAAAAAATTATTATAAATTAATTAATGTTGAAAGTTATGAGAATGCAAATAGCAAATATTATTTTAAGTTACAAAATGGTAGTGATGAACTATATGATAATGAAATTCTTGAAAAAGGATATCTTGATAGAGAAGAACCAAGAATAATGCAATCTGAAAACGAAGCTATTGAAAAAAATATTGCTAGAAAACAATTAAAAGAGGCAATAAATAAAGCCATAGAAGAATTAAGTCTAATAGAAAAACGTGTATTAGAATTATATTATGGCATTAATGATATGCAACCGAAAACATTCGCCCAAGTTGCTAAAATGTTAGATTTGACTGAATCTACTACAAAGTCAATTGCAATACGTGCACTAGAAAAGTTAAATAATCAGCATACAGATTTAAGAGATTTTTATGATAGTGAAAGATAGAAAAATGGAGGTAAAGAGAGTATGAAAACAGAACCAAGAACATTAGCAGGATTTATGGAGCTAATGCCAAATGAACAAATATTATTTGAACAAATAAAACGAAAAATAGAAAAAGCATATCAAAAATTTGGATTTTTGCCACTAGACACACCAATATTAGAACTATCAGAAGTACTATTAGCAAAAGCAGGAGGAGAAACAGAAAAGCAAATATACAGATTTGAAAAAGGTGACACAGACATATCAATGAGGTTTGACCTAACAGTACCACTTGCAAAATATGTAGCAAAAAATTATGGAAATTTAAGTTTTCCATTTAGAAGATATCAAATAGGAAAAGTGTATAGGGGAGAGAGAACACAAAAAGGCAGATTTAGAGAATTTTATCAATGTGATATAGACATAATAGGAGATGGAGAACTTAGTGTAATAAATGACGCAGAACTTCCAAGTGTGATATATAATATATTCAAAGAATTAGGATTTGATGATTTTACAATTTGCATTAATAATAGAAAAATATTAAATGGTCTATTTGAAAGCTTAAATCAAAAAGATAATTCAGTAGAAATATTAAGAACAATTGATAAAATTGAAAAGATAGGTAAAGAAGCGGTAATTAAAGAATTACAGAAATTTAATGTTACAAAAGAAGCAATTGAAACAATAATGAATTTCATAGAGATAAAAGGAAATACAGATGAAAAATTACAAAAATTGAAAGATTTAAATATAGAAAATGAAACATTTAAATTAGGTTTAGAAGAATTAACACAAGTTGTAAAAAATGTTAGATTATTTGGTGTTCCAAATACTAATTTTAAAGTTGATTTAACAATAGCTAGAGGATTAGATTATTATACAGGCACAGTATATGAAACATTTTTAAATCAATATAGAGAAATTGGAAGTATATGCTCAGGTGGAAGATATGAAAATTTAGCAGAATATTATACAGATAAAAAATTGCCTGGAGTTGGAATTTCAATTGGATTAACGAGATTGTTTTATAAACTTAATGAATTAAATCTTATAAATGCAGATAAAAAATCTATAGCAGAAGTATTAATTGTTCCTATGGTAGAAGATATGAGTGTTCCGATAAAAATTGCAAATATTCTAAGAGAAAGGGATATTAATACAGAAGTATTTTTGAATGATAAAAAATTAAAGGCTAAAATGAAATATGCTGATAAACTTGAGATTCCTTATGTTATAGTAGTTGGTGAAGATGAAATTAATAGTGGTGTAGTAAAAATAAAGAATATGAAGACAGGTGAAGAAAAAGATTGGAATTTTAATAAAATCCTCGTATAAAAAATGCGAGGATTTAAAAATTTTATTTATACAATAATGTAATCTTATTCCCATTTTTTTTAATAAATCCCTCATCCTTTAATAGTTTTAATTCCCTCATCATAGCACTTCTATCAACGCTCAAATAATCAGCCAAATCAGTTAAAGAAAAAGGAATAGAAAAAGTTTGACTCAAATTTCTAGTAGACAAAATATTAAAATATCCACGTAATTTTTCCCTTATAGAGCGTTTTGTTAAAATTTCAATTCTAGTATTTAAATCCATTACTTTATTTAAAATCAAATTAGAGAAATTCTCTGTTAAAGTTTGATGAAATTTGCAATTATGTTTGCACTTTTGATTAATATTCTCATATGTAAAAAATAATAACTCACAATTTTTTCTAGCTTCAACAGAAAGTTCATTATTTGTAGTAATTATATAAAAAGCTTCTCCAAAAATGTCATTTTTTGTAAAATGTTCAATTATAGATTTATTTCCATTTAAGTCATACCTAACTAAATCGGCTTCACCATTTATTAAAATATAAATTTGGTTTCTTTTTTGAATATATGTTGTTATTGTTTGATTTTTTCTAAATGACTTCTTTTGAACTAGCTTACAGTTTGAGGAAAAATCTTTTATAAAATTTTCTATATATAAATTATTATTCATTAAATTACTCCTTAAAACTATTATTTTGAAAAAATATATATTTCTCAGTTCCATTTTTTAGGCGTTTAAAATACTGAATATTCAAATTATAGATACACATTATAGTGGCTTAAAGTGAATAACACTTCAGTGTTGAACTCACTTTGAAATATATATTTTTTTAATAAAATTAGTAGTTATAAAAAACGAAACTTAAAAGTATTATTTGGCTTCAAGTTACTTTTTATAGTATTATATAGCAAAAAAGTTGCAATTGCAACAAATAATTTGTAATATAAATGTAATATTTCTGAAACCTTTGATAATGAAGGGATAAAAAAATTGAAAAAATATTTTTTGGTTTTTGTTGCTTTTGCAACAGAAAAAGTTTTTTGTTGATATATAATTAACACATAAATTGATTATTAAATAAATAATTCTTTTTTGAATTAAGGCTATTGAAATTGCTGTTATATAAATATTTATTTGTATTTCGGTTAGCCTTTTAGATATTTTAAGAAATTCTAAAAAATATAACGAGCCTCTTTAATCTTCTTGCCAATATATCAAAGGCAACGTGAACGCTTGCTCATTATATTTTATAAGAATTTCTAAAAATCTTCCAGTTATACTCAATACTACATAAATATTTATATAACAGCAGTTTCATTAAATAATAAAATAAAAACTATTATTATGTAACTAGAATTATAGTAAAATAAGGAATATGGGGAGGAAATGCAAATATGAAAATAATTAAAAGAGATGGAAGAGTTGTAGACTATGATAGACAAAAAATTCAAACAGCAATTGAAAAAGCAAACAAAGAAGTAAGAGGAAGAGAAAAAGCCACAAAAGAAGACATAAAAGGAATAATTGAATATATAGAAGATTTGAATAAGAAAAGAATGTTAGTTGAAGACATACAAGATATAATAGAAGAACAATTGATGGAAATAGGAAAATATGAATTATCAAAAAAATATATAGTATATAGATATAATAGAGCATTAATAAGAAAATCAAATACAACAGATGAAACAATACTTGGAATAATAAGAAATGATAATAAAGAACTAGCAGAAGAAAATTCAAACAAAAATACAATGTTAGCATCTACACAAAGAGATTATATAGCAGGAGAAGTATCAAGAGATTTAACAAATAGATTATTATTACCTGAAAAAATAGTAAAAGCACATCAAGAAGGAATATTACATTTTCATGATGCGGACTATTTTGTACAACCAATATTTAATTGTTGCTTAATAAATATAGCAGACATGCTAGACAATGGAACAGTAATGAATGGGAAATTAATAGAAAGTCCAAAAAGTTTTCAAGTTGCATGCACAGTAACAACACAAATAATAGCAGCAGTAGCAAGTAATCAATATGGAGGACAATCTGTTGACTTAAAACATTTAGGAAAATATGTAAGAAAAAGTTATAATAAATTTAAAGCAGAATTAGAGAATAAATACAAAGGAAAATTATCAAATGACACAATAGATGAAATTGCAAAAGACAGAGTAAAAGCAGAAGTAAAAGCAGGAGTGCAAACAATGCAATATCAAATAAATACATTAATGACAACAAACGGACAAGCACCATTTGTAACATTATTTTTGCACTTAGAAGAAGATGATCCATATATAAAAGAAAATGCAATGATAATTGAAGAAGTTTTAAAACAAAGATATGAAGGAATAAAAAATGAAGTTGGAGTATATGTAACACCAGCATTTCCGAAATTAATATATGTATTAGATGAACACAACTGTTTAAAAGGAGGAAAATATGATTATTTAACAAAATTAGCAGTAAAATGTTCATCAAAAAGATTATATCCAGACTACATATCAGCAAAGAAAATGAAAGAAAACTATGAAGGAAATGTATTCAGTCCAATGGGATGTAGAAGTTTCTTATCACCTTGGAAAGATGAAAATGGAAACTACAAATTTGAAGGAAGATTTAATCAAGGTGTAGTAAGTATCAACTTACCACAAATAGCAATAATAGCAGATGGAGATGAAGAAAAATTTTGGGAATTACTAGAAGAAAGACTAGAACTATGTAAAGAAGCATTAATGTGTAGACATTATGCACTATTAGGAACACCATCTAATATAAGCCCAATACATTGGCAATATGGAGCAATTGCAAGATTAGGCAAATGCGAAAAAATAGACAAACTATTATATGGTGGATATTCATCAATATCATTAGGATATATAGGAATATATGAAATGACAAAACTAATGAAAGGAGTATCACACACAGAACCTGAAGGACATGATTTTGCATTAAAAGTAATGAATTACTTAAAAGACAAAACAGAAGAATGGAAAAAAGAAACAAATATAGGATTTGCACTATATGGAACACCAGCAGAAAGTCTATGTTATAAATTTGCACGATTAGACAAAGAAAAATTTGGAACAATAAAGGACATAACAGACAAAGGATATTACACAAACTCATATCATGTTGATGTTAGAGAAAAAATAGACGCCTTTGATAAACTTACATTTGAAAGTGAATTTCAAAAACTATCAACAGGAGGAGCAATATCATATGTTGAAATACCAAATATGCAACACAATTTACAAGCCTTAGAAACAGCAGTTAAGTTTATATATGATAATATACAATATGCTGAATTTAATACAAAATCAGACTTTTGTCATGAATGTGGATTTGATGGAGAAATCATCATAAATGAAGATAATGAATGGGAATGTCCAAATTGTGGAAATAAAGATCATACAAAAATGAATGTTGTAAGACGTACATGTGGATATATTGGAGAAAATTTTTGGAATGCAGGAAAGACTAAGGAAATTAAACAGAGAGTTTTACACATGTAAAATAAGATAATAAGTGTGACAAAAAGGGACGGCCCCTTTGTCTTGTCACATTTTTACAGGAGAATATAAAAATGAATTATGCAGATATAAAAAAAATTGATGTAGCAAATGGAGAAGGAGTTAGAGTATCAGTATTCATAAGTGGATGCAATCATCATTGTAAAGGATGTTTTAATGAATGTGCATGGGACTTTAACTATGGGAATAAATTTACAGAAAAAGAAGAAGAAAAGGTTATAGATTATATGAACCATGATTATATTGAAGGTTTATCTTTATTAGGAGGTGAGCCGTTAGAACCAAAGAATCAAGAGGGACTTTTGCCTTTGGTAAAAAAGGTTAAAGAGAAATTTCCAAATAAAAATATTTGGTGTTACACAGGTTTTGACTTTGAAAAGGATGTTATGGGGACAATGGCTAAAAATAGTGAGACTACTAGAGAGTTACTTAAATATATTGATGTGGTTGTTGATGGTAAATTTGAAGAAGATAAAAAAGATTTAAAATTGCAATTTAGGGGATCTTCTAATCAACGAATTTTAGATGTACAAGAGACTTTAAAAACAGGAAATATAATTCAAGAAGAACAATATAAATAAATGTAATGAAAGGATGTAATTAGATGAAAGAAAGAGGATTTGAAATAGCAAAGGGATTTGAAGAACAAAATATTAATTTACCAATTAGAAAAACAAGATATTCTGCAGGGTATGATATAGAGGCTGCAGAAGATGTAACAATACCAAGCTTTAAAAAGGGTATGGCTCCAACATTAGTAAAAACAGGATTAAAAGCATATATGCAAGATGATGAAGTATTAATGTTATATAATAGAAGTTCTAATCCAAAAAAGAAAGGGCTAATTCTAGCAAATAGTGTTGGTGTAGTGGATAAAGATTATTATGGAAATTTAGACAATGATGGACATATAATGTTTGCTTTTTATAATATAAAAGAAGAAGATTTAACTATAAAAAAAGGAGAAGCAATAGGGCAAGCGATATTTCAAAAATATTTAATAACAGATAACGATATTGCAGAAGGAGAAAGAATAGGGGGCTTTGGATCTACAACAAAATAGATATATAAAGAATAACATTGGTATGATTAAAATATTTTCATGTTTTAAATTAAATTTACTTTCAAACAAAAATTATTTATAAAAAAATTTTTTGCTTGAAAGTAAAGCAATAGAGCCAAAATAGAATAAAAAGTTGAAACTAATGCTTTGACTTTTTATTTTTTTTGTTGTATAATAAATATGGTTAAAAAATCCAATATAGTTATATATTACATAAATTTATAAAATTTTTTACATAGGTAAATTGATTTATAAATTTTTAATAAAAAGTTAATTTTTTAATAATAAATAATAATTAAATACATTTGAAAAGTAAAAAAATAAAAAAATAAAAATTTTTTTATTTTATAATTAGCTGAATAAAGTGAAATCAAGCGAAGGGAGTTGACTTACATGTTTAATGTAGGAGACAAAATAGTATATCCAATGCATGGTGCAGGAACAATAGATTCAATAGAAGAAAAAGATATTTTAGGAGAAAAACAATCATATTATATTTTAAAAATGCCAAGTAATGTGAAAGTAATGATACCAACAGCTAAGGCAGAACTAGTTGGAGTTAGGAATATTATTGATAAACAGGCTGCTATAGAGGTATTTAAAATATTGGGACAAGATGAAACTGAAATGGATAAAAATTGGAATAAAAGATATAGAGATAATATGGATAAAATGAAAAGTGGAGATATTTATGAGGTTGCTGATGTTGTTAGAAATTTAAGCTTTAAACAAAAAGAAAAGGGTCTTTCAACAGGAGAAAAGAAAATGCTTAATAATGCTAAGCAAATTTTAGTTAGTGAATTAGTTTTAGCAGAACATGCTAACCAAGATGAAGTAGAACAACAAATTGAAAATAAAATTAATACATCATTTAAAACTTTTAAAGCTGATAATATTGTTGAAAATAATAGTATTGTTAATAAATTTATTCCTTTTGATTCAAATAATAATTCTTCAACAGAGGCTTAATAGTAAATTAAAATTTTAAAATTCAGAAGTACTACATATTTTATGATATAGTTTCTTCTGAGTTTCTTATCTTTTTTAATAAAATTGTTAAATAAAAAAATTATAATTTTTTTTATAAATTATAAAAAATGTATTGACAAATTTTATACTTAATATTATAATACTAATTGTCGTTAAGATAACCAGTTTAATATTATATGCAGATGTGGCGGAACTGGTAGACGCACAGGACTTAAAATCCTGCGGTTGAATAAACCGTGCCGGTTCGATTCCGGCCATCTGCACCATTAGAACCTCAAGTGTTTCGTAAGATTAAGCTTGAGGTTTTAATTTTTAAAAATTTTGTAGTTCTACAAAAAGTTCTACAAAATTCACAACATTTTATTTTTATGAAATCTTTATTTAGTGGCTTAAATAAGGATTTTTTAATTTCTAAATTTTCTAACATTTCTAACAATTTTTATTTATAACTCCATTTCTTCATCTTCTTCGCCATCATCTTGACTAGGGTCAGTAAAGTTTAAACTATTACCAATTACTAAAGCAGAATTTTGTTTTGACTCTGTATCTACATGAGTATAGATATTTGCTGTAGTATTATAACTAGAATGCCCTAGCCATATTTGGATATCTTTCATACTTACTTTATTAGATAGTAATAAACTAGCACATGAGTGCCTTAAATCATGAAATCTAATAGACTTTAAGTTATTATCTTTTAGTATTTGATTAAACTTATGTGAAACATAGTCAGGTTTTAGTATAGAGCCATCTGTATTCACACAAACATAGCCATTATCGTTTAAGTATGATTTTTTAAATACTTTCTTATTGTATTCTTGATTTGCTTTTTCTTCTAAAAGTATTTCTTCTATTTCTGGTATTAAAGGCAATGTCCTATAACTGGATTGATTTTTCGTTTTATCTTCTGCAACAATTTGCAATTTACCATCTACTTTTGTTTGTGAAATGGTATGTCTAATTATAATTGTTTTATTATCAAAATCAACGGCATCCCATTTAATACCAAGTGCTTCACTTCGCCTAAGTCCGTAATATAAGGCTAAAAGAACAGGTAACTTAATAGGTGTATCTTTTATTGCAACTAATAATTCATTTAATTGTGCTTTATTATAATAAGTTGCTATGTATTGTTCTTTTTTAGGCTTGTCTATTTTGTCTGCTGGATTGGTTAGTATCAATTCACATTTTACTGCATATTGCAATGCTTTTCTAATATTGGCATGATAGCGAAGAATCGTATTACCTTTCAAACCTAAGTTATATAATTCTGTGTAAAAATCTTGAATATGATAAGGCTTTAAATCTTTTAAGGAAACATCTAATTTCTTAAAATAGTTATATACTTTACCTTTTACAATTTTTTCATAACCTGCATAAGTAGTTTTTACAACTCTAGGTTTAATAATATCTAGCCAATTTATCATAAAATCACAAAACTTTATATTAGCTTTATTATTTATATCTAGCCCAGAAATAGTAGGTTTTTCATTTAGAGTTTTTTCATATTCGTGTCGTATTTCTTCAACTTTTCTTTCTGCAAGTTTCTTATTGTTCTTAACTTTTAATTTAGTGGAAATCCACTTTCGTTGTATATTATTAAATTCGTCTTTATAATATAAAACAGCATAATAAATATTTTTCTTTTGTTGTAATGTAGCTGTTACTGTTATCATAAAATGACCTCCTTATTTTCGTGTAAATGTATTTATTTTCAACTTTGACTTATTATGTATGAAATTATATTAGCTTTTGGTATTTTATATTGTCTGCCTATTTTCATAGCTTTAATTTTATTTTCCTTAATAAGTCTATATGCTAATGTTAAACTAATTCCACCTAACATATTTCTCATTTGTTCAATGTTTATAATATCTGGGTAATTAGTAAACATGATAGAATATTGTTCTTTTACATCCATTTTTCTTGTACCTCCTATGATTTAATAAACTGCTTTTGGAACATCTATTGAAACAGTCAATCTTTTATCTATTTCAAATCTTTTCCTTTTAGCATTATACTTGTAAGCACTAGCATTAAACTTTCTAAAACTACGATCTGAAATGTCAAAATAATAAGATAGTTCTTCAGCATCTTGTTTCAGTTGGGCTTTAAGAGCTTCATAACTATCTCTATTAGATTTTTGTTTTAATTTCATGTATTCAATGGTTTGTTCTTTATGTTTTTGTTTGTTTTGTTGTTTCCTTTGATTTTTTTCTTCATGATACCTAAAATCTTTCTTTATTACTTTTGATACATAGGCATTACTTATACCGAGTTTCAAAGCAATATCAACAGGTTTTAAATGTTCATTGTAAAATAAATCAATAATTTTTTCTTTATTTGACACTATAAAAGCACCTCCTTGTAATTGGTTAAATTTTTGCTAATAAATTTTAAGCATAGTAATCTAAATGAATATTTATGGCTAAATACTCATTTTTAAATTTATTTGTTAAAAGAATTATATTATCATAATTAGTAATAATCAATTCCCTTTTTTTTCCCTTTTTTCTAAAAACTTAAAAATACTTAAAATAAATTATGAATAGATTGTAACAAGTGATGTTAAAAATTTCAATGAACAAATTTTGAAAGGATTTTGAAAAAATGAGTACAAGAAAATTGTAAAAAGATTATAAATTTCATTGTTTTTTATAGAATAATTAGATATAATAACAGCATCCTTTTCTTAAAGGAAATCTTTGAGAGAGGAGGTGCTATTTCGGATGACCTCATTTGAATTAATCTGGCGTCTAATTGTGTTACTATTAAGTACATACGAAGACAAAAAGCCAGAAGACAAACAAGACTAGAAATAGTTGATAGAAGTGTATTGCTACTGCACTTCTATTTTTTAGGCAAAAAAATAGAACTAAATGTTGCTACCCATTTAGTTCGTGCTATTCAAATGACCTCACATTGAATAACTTAAGTTAAATATAGTATACTACTTTTTTTATTATATGTCAAATGAAATTTTTATATTCTTATAAACCGCAAAATATCAATCTTCTTCTACATCTTTAAATAATTTATCTGTAAAAAATTCATTTAATTCAATTCCAAATCCTTCGCATATATGTAATAAAGTAACAAGTTTTGGACTTTGACTTTTTCCATTTATAAAACTACTTAATGTAGAGTATGATATTCCAGACTCTAAAGATAACCTATGTAAAGTTATATTTCTTTCATCTGCTAAATTTATAATTCTTTTTCTAACAGCTTCTGAAAGTTGCATAAAATCCCTCTTTTCTTAACTATAAAATGAGTATAACAAAACTAACGAAATAACGCTGACGAAAAATCGCTAAAATACTATTGCAATATCTCTTTATTAGCGATATAATGTAAACGAAATATCGTTAATAAGGAGGTGGCAATATGCTAAAAATAAAGGACATAGAAAAATATATAGATGATCCACTATTAGATAGTATATTTAGAGAGAGGGAAGAAGAACTATATATTGAATGTAAAAATGAAGATGAAGATATAATTGAGATAAAACAAAACTATGATATAGACTGCGAGAAGCTAATAAATAAAATTAAAAATCTTCCACCACATTTTAACAATACAAGAGAAGAAATTATTAAATCATTAGATAAATATGTAATGAGAGAAAACTTAATTATGGCTCATGATAATGAGAAATTTTATAAGGCTGGTTTCTGTGATGGAATTAGAATCATACTAGAAAGTCTAAAAAATAAATAACAGCAAACATTATATTTACTGCTATTTATCTAATTTTTTATTAAATACATCAGCTGAAACATTAAACACTTTAGCAAATGCAAATAATTCAAAGTCTTGAACTAATCTGTTGTCATTTTCTATTTTTGAAATTTCTTTAGATGTTAGTTCAATGCCAAGTAATTGTAATTTTTCTGCTAAATCTTGTTGAGATAAATTGGCTTTTAATCTTAATTCTTTTAAAACAGAGCCAGATATATTTCTAAACTCATTGTATTTGTTAATTTTCATATTCTCACCTTATTCGCTTTATTATAGATATTATTGTACTATTATTTTTTTATATACATATCTCTAATAAAGCGATAAAACAGAAAGACTATAAATTTGCTTTATGTAAATAATTATGTTATAATTAAAGTACATTCAATGTTGAAGAATGAACAAATTTCTTTATAGGAGGAAAACAATATGGCAATTTCAGCAAGAGAGATAGTTTATTCAGTAAAAGGTATGTCCGGCAGACCAGAGTATTACTCGGGTCGGGGAGCTACAATGAGCGATTTAGATGGAGATAGGCTTTATGCTATTTACCAGAAAATTGCACAAGAACTTGGTACGAGGCAAGCTGATGCATTCGTTACTATGGTCGAAAAGCTCAAAACACTGTCAGCAACCAATTTTCTCAATGCACTCTATGCTTTGGAACGCAATGACTGGAATTTAACTGAGTTTAATGAAAGTAACATTGATGTAGGTCCTGATGGAGCAGGCAGAGGTATGATTGCTTTTGCGACTGTTGCAGAAAGTTTATTTTTCTGTGGCAGAGATGATACTGAATATATCAGATCATCATTTCTTAGAAAAATAGGCTTTGAGAGAGGTCCGAGAGAACGCGAGAGAGAATATTGCTATGACGATGACTATGAGCGGTAGGCATACAGAGGGGAACTTTAAACGGTTTCCCTCGTTTGCTATAATTCAAATTCTCCTTGTTCTTTTTCATATTCAATTTGTTTATCTGGATTCATAAAAGTATTTGTTTCTTGCTGAAAATCTCTTATAAGATTATCTTCTTCACTAACAGCAAATTTTTTACAAACCCAATTTATAAACTTTTTGATAGTTTTTTCAAAGGTATTTATAATTTTATTCAAATAGATATTTTCACTTAATAATTCATCATATTTTTTATTGAAATTTCTTTTAAATTCAAGTTCTTTATTATGAAAATCTTTTTCTAGTCTAGCACATTTATTTTCAAGATTTAATTTTTCTTGTAAAATTGATTGTCTTTCATTTTCTAATTTTTCAGCTTTATCAATGGCATTTATTTGTTTTTCTAATTCTTCATGCAATTTTTTATTGTCAGAGTAGAGCATATCAATAATTTTGTCTTTTGGCTCTATAATTTCTTTTTGTATTTTTTCATCTCTTTTTGCAGTAAGTTTTCCAAAATCTTTAATGCTAGGAACATTAGGTAGTTCTATTTTTATATCTTTTAGTGTTTGTTTAGATTTTTCATAATTTGTAATTTCTTTATAATCTTTTACAGATAAATGTTCTCTTGATGATGATTTTCCTCTTTCTAAATCAAAGCCATTTTCAGTTATATAAGAATAAAAGGCATTTTGTAATTGAATATAACTGTCTTTAGCTTTCCAAAATTCACTACAAGCAATTTTGTCAATAGCATTTCCTTTTTTATCTGTAGTATGAACAACAGGAATAAAAGCTAAATGTAAATGAGGGGTTTCTTCATCTAGGTGTACTTTAGCAGACAAAATATATTGTTCGCCTAAGTTTTTGTATTCACAAACAAATTTGTATGCAGTTTCAAAATACCTTTTTGTTTCTTTTTCTCCAATAGATTCAAAAAATTCCTTATCAGATGTAATTATATATTCACATACTATATTACTAACAGTTTTGACTTGTCCTTTTAAATTATATTTTTCTCTTATCGTATCAAATTCTTTTTCATAACTATAGGTAGGCTCTTTAATCGAATAGTTAAGATGTGATTTTGATTTATCTATATTTTTATTAGAATAATTTTTATTTCTTCTTTCATTATGACGATATATTCCCTTTAAATTTTCTCTTTTATATTTTTCATTTCTTATAATTGCATAACTCATATATTAAGACCTCCTTGTTTAACTTTATAAGAAAACACGAAATGCGATTTTGTACTTTTGGCTATTTTGTGATTAGTGTTGTAACACACTACAACACTTTTTTTCGCTGTTAGCAAAAAGTGTCAGTGTGGCAGGGAAAAACTTTCCCTACAACCCTTGCATAAAAAATTCACTTAGTGTATTTTTTATGTTTTAAATAAATTTGCATTTTGCAATTTATTTAAAAAGAAGAGCCAAGAAAAACATTTTTCAAATTTTTTCTTGACTCTATGAAACCTGGCTCGGTTTCAAACTTCCACGCAGACTGACAAAAATTTTATATATTCATATAAATTTTTTGTCAGTTCAGGACAGGGAAATTGACATCCAATATCGGCTATCCGCCAACATTGGACATCAATTTCGCACAGAAATAACTGTACTACTTTGGGTTCTAAGTAGTTGGAATTTCATAAAAATAATTATTATATATTTTTTTCTTTTTATATAATTTCTTTTAAAATACTAGAAACCAGAGGGAGAGAGCATGAGTGAATTAGGTGCAATAATCCCATAAGTGAAAAAGAATTATTACACCTAAGATTACAGAAACCGTCAGTCGGTCGCTTTCGGTCATAGGTAGTCTAGTATGTAGTAAAACTACTGTAATTGCTAACATATTTCTATGTTATTGTTCATACTTGCCCAAACTTTTTACAATTACAAATCCATTTCAAGTTTTGCCTCCCAATACTCTTTTATTATTGTGAGTCTATGTTGTAAAATCTCACTTACGCATTTTGTATAAATAGACTGTTTATACTCATACGAATGGACTTTATAGCATCGGCTCATTACACCAAACACTTTTTAAGAGGTGTTGCATTTCTCTTTTGCATGATAAAAAGACCCTATTAGCAAAAAAAACTAATAGGATCTTTTAAACATGTTTATATTTAGTTAATTTATAATATTTATAAAATGGAGTTCTACAAAAGTTCTACAAAAATTTTTTAATTTTTGATAGTTGCTAAAAATTAAAAAAAAGTGTATAATCTAAATGAAATTGAAAGAAAGTTAGAAAATAAAGGTTAATTGATGTTTTATAAATGGTGTTAAATGGTGATAAAGAATTTTAAGTGATAATTAGTCAAATTCCCTTAAAATCCTGCGGTTGAATAAACCGTGCCGGTTCGATTCCGGCCATCTGCACCAACGACGTATCTGTTCGAACTAAATTGAACAGA
>CANSII010000028.1 GCA_947646915.1 uncultured Clostridium sp.
CTAATATTGATTTTTTTATTTTGCTCTTTAGATTTTTCTTAAACTGATGACATTGGAACTTGCTCCCAACCCTCTAATGTATAAAATGGAAATGTTGTTACTGCATTCATTTGATGATTAGCACCGTTCATTACAAATTCAACCCCAGAAGCTATTTGACAAAACTTTCCTATAATCAATTTATCATTATTAAACTCGTAATGATGTGTTATATGACTTTCAAATTCTGTATCTGCAATATAAGTAAAATCTCCAACTATAACATTTTTATTTTTAATAGTAGGTTTCACATATATTTCTTTATCATATCCAACTATTGGATGTATTGTATTTGGATTTGGCATTTTTCCATCTTTCATATTTTTAATTCTCCTTTACAGATTGTAATTTTTTTAGTTATATCTTATTGAACATTACTGTCTTTTCTTTCATTGATATTTTACCTACTTCATATCCATATTCTTTAGATTCCTTTTTGTAAGTCAAAAAGGAATGGTCTATATCAAATCCTAAAATATTTTTAATTTCTTCATAAGATAATTTATAACTGTCTTTCTTGTTTTCTTTTAAATATCTCCATAATAGCTCATATTTGCTCATTCCTAACACCTCTTGAAATTGTAATTTAATATTATTCTTGTTTTTTATTTTTATCATTGTTTTTATCTTTATCTAAATGAGTAGTTGCTAAACATAGGAACGAAAAACCTAAACATAGGAACATTGTTGCTGTTCCAGTATTTTTATCTATAAAATTCAATATTGAGCCAATGAAATATATTATTGAAGCAGTTAGAAATCCTATAAAACTCATTTTCTCTCTTTTCTCTTTTTTCATAATCAATCCTCCATTTAAACAAATTACTATAATTTATTATGATTATATTATAAATGACAGATAATTTCAACTTTATTATCTGCCACACTTATTGTAATTTTTCGAGATGATTATAACACAAAAGGCAGACTATTTCCAGTCTGCCTTCTAATTTTAACAAGATATTGTTAATATATTTCCATTGTTATCAAAAATAGCAAATTCATCTTTACCATAAAAAGTTTTATGAAGTTCTTTTGCAATCTTTACTTTATCTTTTAACTCGTTATACATTACCAAAACATCACTAACAGTTATAAATAGTGTAAATGTTGGTACTATTTCATCAGTTTTTAAAGTTGGATATTCACTAATTAAGTTTTCTTGTTCTTGTAACATTATAGAAATTTTATCCTTATTTAAAATAGCAAAATTCAAAGTTTCTCCTTCTTCTGGGACACTTAATACTTTTGTGAATCCTAATTTTTCTTCATAAAATTTTATTGTTTCCTTTACATTTTTAACCATAATATTGGTTGTTATTGTTTCATACATATATTTCTACCTCCAGTATGATTATAAGAAAACAATTCAAAATAATATTGTAAAAAACGGACAATTATTTATATTCATCTATTATTTTCAATGGAGAAATACCTGTATATCTTTTAATTTCTTTTATAAAGTGAGATTGATCATAAAAACCACAAGATAAAGCAATGTCTATTAAATTCATCTTATTCTCTAATATTAAAGTCAAACATAGATGTAATCTTAATATATTTAGTAATACTTTTGGCGATACTCCAAAGTTTGTTTTGAAAACTCTATATAAGTTTCTTTCGTTATAGCCAAATTCCTTTGCAATATCTGTTACACTTTGCTCGTTGGGATTCTCATATATTTTTTCTACTATTTTCATAAATGGTATTTCTTTTTGTTCTTTTGTTTTTTGTAATAAATAATGCTTTAAATATTCTATTCTTTCATTTGTATTTTTTAAATCTAATATTTTATTTATACTAATTTCTTTTTCTATATTGCTAAATTGTATTTGATTATCCATTATTTTATCTGATTCTATATTAAAAAGTAAATAAAATATACTTGGTTTTAATCTAACTCCCATATAGTCTATGTCTTTATTTAACTGAAATTCCTCTGTTTCTTTACTAAATCCTGCAAAACAAATTGTATTATTAATAAAATCTATTACAATATCAATACAAGCATCTGGCAAAATGTTATTAGATATTGTCTTGTCTAATATTTTCTTTGATTTCATTGTCCAAATACACATACAATAATTTTCAAGTTCTTTTATGTTATATTCTACATATTCTATATTTTCCTTAAATTCTGTATCTAATAAATATGGTATCTGTTTTGGATAATACATATATTGATTCCTTTCAAAATTGTAATTTTTTATTATAGCAGATTCATTATTCCATAAGTTATAAATGGACTAGCATACATTACTACATACACTAATGTTATCCATGGCTGATATTCAATATAAAATCTTCTAAATGTTAATGATAATGGATGTTTTATAAGTACCCATCCAACTAAATCAATTACTATTGCAGATGTTCCCCATAAAATAGATGTTGCTATTACATTTGATAAAGTTACTGCATCTAATCCTTTGAAATACATATAAGCAAATATTGGCAAAATTATTAAATTATATACAGGATGCCATGGTTTTGTTTTGTTATATGCTTCTCCTAAACCTTTTCCTTTGCCTCCACTTTCTTTCATAGATTTCATGTGTAATACTTTAATATTAAATACAGTATGAATAAAACCTATCCATGTTATTACTACATAGCCTATAAAAAAACATAATAATGAAGAACCTATTTTTTCCATTTTCCTATCCTCCAATCAATTCGATAAATTACTAGTTATCGCTTTCATTATAACATTATTCTCAAAAAATGTATATGAAAATAGTCAAAAAAATAATAAGTCAAAAAAGTATTTTGTAAACTTCTTTTTTGACTTATTTTTTTGTTTTAATATTTATAAATATAAAACTTTGTTTTGTATTTTTTCATCAAAAGGCTATATAAGATTGTATAAAACTCTATGAGGTTAGTATCTTATTAGTATCATTTTTTTATTCTTCAAAAGTATTGATTTTAAAGTATTTTAACATATTTCTATACATTTTTATTATAAACAATTTTAGTGTTTTATCATACTTTTCCACTTTTGTATATATTTTCCATAAATTTGCTAGACGTCTAGCAAATTTATGCTTTTTCCAATGTATTTGTCCACCTATTTTTTCTTCTATATTATTACTATCAATCACTTTCTATAATGTTTTGACAATCATACCCATTTCATCTATCATATCAGTATGATTCTCAAAATCTTTTCTTAATAAATTATTAGAAAAATAAACACAATATATAATTTCGT
Source organism: uncultured Clostridium sp. (assembly GCA_947646915.1). Lineage (GTDB taxonomy): Bacteria > Bacillota > Clostridia > TANB77 > CAG-508 > CAG-269. Next base: position 3,254 of record CANSII010000028.1, read on the forward strand.
TTTACTTTATGTCGATTCAGTTTATTCCTTTTTAATTATTTTTCATTTATTTTTAACAATTTCTTTTTTATACTCATATAACCAAGCTTCCTTAAAACTTCTCTTTCTAGTATTTTATGACATCATTTAGTTTTAAATCTTTAGTTCCAATATATACATCTCTATTTCCATCTATAGTATGGCATTTTATTATTGTATAATTCTCATAATGATATTCCATACTTCCGCCATCTTTATACATATTTGATTTTATTGTTCCATTTTTTTCATCTTGATTTGCTTTCGCTATAATTTCTTCCATTGTTATTTTATTTTCTAATAATGCATCTTTCAAAGAATAGTCTTTTCCATCAATTCTAATATTTACACTTCCATCATACCCATATATAGTATAATTATATTTGTCTATTTCCGATTTATCTAATATTGTATAAATTTTATAACTTTCCATTGGATGTTTATCATAGAAAAGTATCTCAAAATTTTCAGCTGATTTCACTTCAATCTTTGTTGCTTTAACTTGTGCTGGATAGCTTTCCATTATTGTACCATCATAAGTTACTTTTACATTAGTTCCAACCATATATACTATGTCACTATATTTTTCTAATCCTATTGAAATTTTGTCAGCAGATTTTCTTACTTCTTCTTCCTTATTTGGTTCTACTACAATATATTCATTAGTAGATTCAACTATTTTTCCATAGAAGTAATGTTCATGTTTACTCAGTTCATTATTCATTTTATTAGAAATAATATTATTAATTAACTCTATATCTTCTGTTGAGATCGTTGCTTGTTTATCACCTTTTTGTATTTCTTTACACGATTCTTTAATATAATAAACATCTTTATTTATTGTTATCTTATGAGTATTTATTCATTTACATATTTCACTATCGTACTTTGAATTTAATAATATATTTTTAATAGTTCCTATATCTTTTATGTCAGCTACATTAATCGTTTGTCCTTCATATTCAATTTCAACAGTATTTGATTTAGGTAATTCATATTTCATAAACCAACTTCCCATTTTTACACCAATATTATTTTCATAAGGTTCATTTGGAGATACTCCAATATAACGAATCACTTTATAACCTAATCCCCAATAAGTTACTTTATTTCCATCATTACTAACTACTTTTATACAATACTTTGGTTCATGTCCTGTTTCTACTCTACCACCATCTGCATAATTTGTTATAATCCCTCCAATTATAAATAGTATCAAAAATATTCCTATACCAATACATATTTTCTTTTTCATTAGTTTTACCTCCTCACAATAATTTTTAATCTATGCAATAACTCTAGCTTCTTATTTTGTTTTTACTCATATTATCATAAAAGCAGATAATTAGCAACTATAAATATATTTAAGTTTCGTTTTTTTATTTTTCAAACTTTATTATAAAAAAAAGATATATATTATAAAGCGAGTTTGACAGTGAGTCGTTATTCACTTTAAGTCATTATAGTGTGTCTCTAAGGTTTGATTGTTCAATATCTTAAACGCCTTGGAAAACAGAGCTGAATAATATATCTTTTTTCTATATAATATATTTTTTGCAAAATGCCGAAACTTAAATAAATATAATTATTCCAAAAATAATTAATGATATTTTTATTGATTTCTTCACAAAATATTCTGATATAGCAAAATTCTTTTTAAACTTTATAATTAAAATTTATTATTATCTATTTCTTATTACTTTTTTATCTATAATTAAAAAATCAAAACTTAAAAGAAAATAGTACTTTATTTTTCCATAATTTTATAGTATAATATATATAGCTTAAAAAATAGATAATCTTTTAGAAATAAATTAAGAGTATATATTGCTCGAATGGAGGTTTTTATGTGGCAATTTTGGTTAATTATTGCAGGAATTTTTTTTATAGGAGAAATAATTACAGTTGGTTTTTTAGTATTTTGGCTTGCAGTAGGTGCATTACTTGCAATGATTACTAGTTTTTTTATACCAAATATTATTGTACAAACAGCTGTATTTGTAATATCTTCAACAATATTAATTTTTGCAACAAAACCATTTGTAAAAAAATTTGTTGATGTTAAAGTTACAAACACTAATGCGTTCTCAATAATTGGTAAAAAAGCATTAGTTATAAAAGAAATTGATCCCATTCATTCTACAGGACAAATTAAAATAAATGGTGAAGTTTGGTCTGCTGAGAGTGTAAATAATCAAGTAATTTCTGAAGGTTCAGAAGTTGAAATTACAGAAATTAAAGGGGTTAAAGCAGTTGTAAGAGGTCAGAAGTTAGAGGTTGCAAGTCAGACATTAGAAGTTTAAATTGTGTTATTAATATTGCTTATTTTATAATTATTAAATAAATAAAAAAATATAAGGAGGATTTAATTATGACATTTTTATTAGTTTTATTAGTTATAGTTTTAATTATAGCATTTAAATCAATTAAAATTGTTAAACAAGCTGAGGTATATGTAATTGAAAGATTAGGTAAATTTTATAAAGTTGCAGATGCAGGTCTTACAATTATAATTCCATTTTTCGATCATGTTAGAAGTGTAGTTAGCTTAAAACAACAAACTATGGATGTTCCACCTCAAGGTGTTATTACTAAAGATAATGTAACAATTACTATAGATACTGTTGTTTTTTATCAAATAACAGATCCTGCAAAAGCGGTTTATGAAATTCAAAGTTTAAAGAAAGGTATTGAATATTTGGCAATTACAACTATTCGTGATATTATCGGTAAAATGGACTTAGATGAAACATTTAGTTCTAGAGATGGTATTAATAATCAATTAAGAGTTGTTTTGGATGAAGCTACTGATAGATGGGGTTGTAAAATCGATAGAGTTGAAATTAAAGATATTACACCACCTGCTGACATTAGAGATGCTATGGAAAAAGAGATGAATGCCGAAAGAAATAAAAGAGCTTTAATTTTAGAATCAGAGGCTCAGAGACAATCTGCTATTATGATTGCTGAAGGTAAAAAACAAGCTGCTATATTAGAGGCAGAAGCTGATAAAGAATCAAGAATTACAAGAGCTGCTGGTGAAGCTCAGGCTATCAAAGAAGTTGCTGATGCTAAAGCAAAAGAAATTCAAATGGTTTATGAGGCAATTAAAAACTCAAATCCTGATGATAAGTTAGTTCAACTTAAGTCTCTTGAAGCTCTTGAAAGAGTTGCAGAAGGTGAAGCTAATAAAATCTTTATTCCTTTTGAAGCAACTAGCACACTTTCAAGTTTAGGTGCAATTAAAGAAGTTATAAAAAATTAAAGTTTTTCTTTAATTTTTCCTGTACTATCATAAGAAAGGTATACATCTATGTTAAATTATATTTTTATTATTTTATAATTTAACATATGTGTAACCTTTTTTATTATAATATTTAAATTTCCTAATATTCCCCATTATTTAAATACAACTTTTTTATTATAACATTATCTCTTAAAAGTCTTTTTCTAATATTATAGAACCCTTCTCTTTTATATAAATCTGCTTCATAGATATCTTTTAAATAATACTTATCAACTATATTAATATTCTCTTTTATATCATCTCTAAAATCAATTTCATAATTATTAACATTTAAACCATTAAAACGTTTTTTATCTATTTTAACTTTTCCATGAATATTAATTATAATAGCATCTTCATTTATAGAATACTTATTTATTAATTCATTTGGAAAATCTACATTTAAAATAATTTGAGATCTTAATAAACTTTTTTTCTTATTATTTGTTAAAGTTATTGTTATCCCATCTTCATTAAGCAATTTATCTTCTAATTTTTTAAACTTTTCTATGTGATTTGTAACTACATTTATAGTTTTATATTTTTTTGCCAATATGTTTATATTCTCATATTCGACATTTGTTAAGTCATTTATCAATACTGATATTATTATTTTTTCATTTTCTAGTTTCTTTTTTTTTATAATATACTTGATTACATCTGTGGCTAATACTTCAAATAGCCATCTTCCATCAGATATTTCTACTCCATATGTATTTAAATAATTAATATATATTTGTTCTTTTAAGATTTCTTTACTCAATATTACTTTTTTACTATTTGATTTTTTATTTATTATTTTTACTGTTTTTTGTGCAATTTTCTCTTTTTGATTATCATTTGTGCTTCCTATTATTGGTAATCTGATATAATTGTTTTGAACTGTTATTATTTTAAATTTTCTTTCAATTATATTTGGATTTTCTTTTTTTTCTATAAATAACATAAATAATTTCATTCCTTTCTCTCTTCACTTACAAAGTACACATAGTTATAAAAAATTTTATGAATTAAAAAAACACCACATTTTCTTTTATTAAAGTATATGTGGTGTTTCTTAATTGTATTATAGAAAAACTTTATGAATTTCAAATATAATTAATTATTTTATATCTTTATATTCTCTATTTTTTGAATAAATTACACTTACTATTATTGTTAAGATTCCTATTATTCCTAGTAAAGCTGTTCCTTTTCCTGTATTAGGTAATGCTCCTTTTGCTGATGTTCCATCTGCTGTATTTCCAGTTTGTTTTGTTGTAGTTGGTGTTGTTGATGGCTTTTGTGTTTGTGTTGGAGTTTGAGTTGGTTGTTGTTCTCCTTTATTTTCTTCTGTTGGTGTTGTTGGTGTTTCTGGCTTTTCTTGATTTTCTACTAACTTATACCCATCAGGAAAATTGTCATATAATTTATATCCATATATACTTCTGCCTTCTTCAAATGATACTTGCCCCCATATTAAATATAAACCTTCATATTTTGTGGAACTACCATCATGATTATAAGCATATGAATCTGTAGAAAGTGTTGTCATTTTATTCCAATCACTTGCAACATTTTCTTTAGGCAATAAACTTTTTACAGCAAGCATTGTATTTTGATTATTATTTTTTGCTTCTAAATATCTTTTTATAATATTTGTATCATCTATTTTTTGTACTTTATAAAAATAACTACCTATTGTATTAGCTCTATAAATATATGTTATTTTATACTTTCCATCATTAAAATTTATGTCTAATGCATCTTCTAAATCTAATTCTAGACTTACCTTAACACCATTAATAACAATTTTATTTTCTGTTACATCTTTTACAAATATAAAAGCTTCATCTACTGTTCTTAAAATAGTTTTCATTATTTCTTTTTCTGGAGTAATTATCATTTCTGCATTTGTATTTTCTATAGAAAATACATCATTCCATTCTGTTGGTTGTGTTGCCTTTACTTTTGATAATCCAAAAGAGTAATTATGAGAATCATCTAATTCTATATCTGACAATGTTACCTTTATACTTTTATTTGCCCCATAAATTTCAGTTTTTACAGTTGGGCTTTCATTTGTAGCCTTTACAACTGTTACCATTAATATTATAATTGCAAAAATTATAGTTCCTAATATTATTTTTTGTTTTTTATTAAATTTGTTCATCTATATACTCCTTCTATTTAAAAAATTTTTTAATATTATTCAGATATTAACTGCATTCTATTAGAGAAATCTCCTAAATTATTTTTAAATTCAATTAAAGTTTTTTCAATAGTGCCTCCAGATTTAAATTTAATTTTAACTGGATTTTCATCATATTCTTTAGTTGCTTTAAATATAACATTTGTTTTTATATCACAATCTTTTCCTTCAAATATAATTTCTTTTAATTTAGGGCAACTATATGTTAAACCACCATCTATCTTCGTTACAGAATCTGGTATTATTAATTTTTCTAGCTCTCCCATATTATAAAAACATTCAGATTTTATAGTTTTTACTGTATTAGGCACTGTATATTCTTTTATTTTAGTTCCTTTAAAAAAATTATATGGTAATTCTTCTATTCCATTTGGAAGTTTTACCTTCTCTAGTTCACTATAGCTAAATATTTGACTTTCTAACTTTACACTATTTGGAATTTCCAATGAGGTTATTCCACTTTTATAAAATGCTCCTACTCCTATCTCTTTTAAACTAGATGGCAAATTTATTACTTTTAAAGATCTACATTCCCAAAAAGCTCCTTGGTCTATTTTTTCTATTCCATCATTTAAATGAATAAATTCTAAAGTTTGACCTGTAAAAGCTCCATCATTAATATTCTTTATAGTATTTGGTAATATAACTCCTTTTATTGCTCTCATTCCCGTAATATCTTCCACTACAGTATATTGTACACCCATTCCTATCGCAAAACACTCTTCATCAATTGTAGTAACTATCTTTCCATCAATACTTTTGGGTATTTTAATATAACGATCTTTACCTGTATATCTTGTAATAGCTATTGTTCCCCCTTCAAGTTCTTTATACTTGAAATATTCAGATGGTGTGTCTTCTTTATATTTTAGACATTCTTCATAGCTCATGGTATATTCATCTTCAATATAAGCACTATATTGCTTTATTTCACTTACTTTTTTTATTTTTTTATTTAATAAGAAAACACACAATAATAAAATGGCTATAATTACTAATATTATAATCAAATAACACTTTTTCTTCATAACAATTCTCCTTTTCTTAGTTAATATATACTTAAACACAAAAAGACAACAACATCACCCTGTGTCAAATATTGCTTTTTGTTCTTTATTTATTAAATTACGTGTGTGTGTGTGTGTGTGTGTGTGTGTACTCTCTCAAGGGTTTTAACGTTTTGTACTGTTTTCATATGTAAACCTCCTATATTATTATTATAAAAAAAATTTTACATTATTTTAATTTTTTTGTCAATAAATTTACAATATGTAATAAAAATGTAATATAATAAAACTTTTTAGAAAAGTTAAATAATAATATCCCTTTTCAACAACTTATTCTCAATAATACCTATACCAATAAATACATTATTTGAATAAACCCTATAAATATCATCCTGTCTATTTTGAGATAGCTTAACACCATTTAAAAATAAACTTAAATTTTTTTCATCTATAACTATAATATCTTTATTCATAAATAAATTTTCAATAGTTAAAAACTTACTTTTTACAATTTCAGGATTTTCTTGTAGTTCTTCAATTTTAATACTATCTTCTAATTTAAAGTCTCCAACTTTAGTTCTTAAAAGTGATTTCATATATCCTAAAGTATTCAATTTTGTTGCTATGTCTTCACACAAACTCCTTATATATGTACCTTTACCACAAAATACTTCAAAATTTACTTGTTTACTATCTTTATCAACTTTCAACAATTTTATATCATAAATTTCTATTTTTCTTGGCTGTATATTTACAGCTTGACCTATTCTAGCATATTCGTATAACTTTTTTCCATTTACTTTTATAGCAGAATAGATTGGTGGAACTTGCTCTTGTTTTCCTATAAAACTTTTTAGTACAATTTCAATATTTTCCTTTTTAAAGATTTCTTTATTAACTTCTTTTTTTTCAACTACTTTACCTTCTGAATCACCAGTATCTGTTTTTTCACCTAATTGTAATGTTACTTTATAATTTTTGTCATGATTTATTAAATATTTTGAACATAATGTCCCTTTTCCAATTAAAATAGGCAGAACTCCTTCTGCCATTGGATCTAATGTTCCAGTATGCCCTACTTTTTCATTAAACATTTTTTTTATTTTATATACTATATCATGTGATGTACAACCTTTTACTTTATTTACAACTATTATACCATTCATACTCTATATCTTTTAAGCCTTTCTAAATATACTATCCATTTACTAAAAATTGCTGATATATAAATATTTATGCAGTACCAAGTGTAATTGGAATATATTTATATATCAGTAATTTCAATACTATAAATTTACATTTAACACTTTACTTAGTTCATTCAAAACTTTTTGTTTAACTTGTTCAACATCACCTTGTGTAACAGCTCCTGCAGCTCTTGGATGTCCTCCACCACCAAAAGTAAAACAAACATCTGAAACATTAACATAATTATTTGAACGCATAGAAATTTTATATTTATATTCATCATCCTCTTTTTGTCTTATAAATACTGCTACTTCTACACCTTCAACTTCTCTGCCAATTTCAACTAAGCCTTCATGATCTCCTATTTCAGCATTCACATCTTCTAAATCTTTATTTGTTATATATGTAAATGAAACTTTTCCATCTTCAAAAAATTCCATTCTATCTATAACTCTTTTCATTAATTCAAAATTAGCTTTAGTTCTAGTATCTAAAACCTTTTTTGATATTTCAGCTACATTAACACCTTTTTGTAATAGTTCTGCTGTAAATTCAAATGTTTCTGGTGTTACTCCTGAATATCTAAATCCTCCTGTATCTGTTATGATTCCTGTTAATATACATGTTCCAATTTCTTTATCTAATTCTATGTTAAAATATTCAAACATTCCTATTAATATTTGGCAACATGCAGGTGCTACTGGATTTACAAAGTTTATATCTCCATACATCTGATTGCTTCCATGATGATCTATTACAATGGTTTGCTTGGCTTCTTCAAAATATTCTTTTCCAACTAATCTTTTTAAATCAGCACAGTCTAAAGATATTGCTAAATCATATTTTTGTGTTTCTGTTTCATTTTTTACTTCTTCTCTTCCTGGTAAATAATTAAATATTCTTGGATATTCCTTTATTACCACTTCTGCTTTTTTCCCTATTGTTTTTAGTGCTAATTTCATTGCTAATGTGCTTCCTATTGCGTCTCCATCAGGTGTTTCATGTGTCAGTATTATTATGCTTTCTGCTTTTCTGATTTCTTCTATTATATTATCTAAAGTCATATTTTTTCCTTTCACTTCGCTTCGCTCGTTCATCGCCATCCAAGATTTTTTTCAAAAATCTCGTCTGTCAAATCTATCCTTCGAAGACTTTTCGCTTTGCTTTTCAAAATTTTTGTCCATTTTTGCCAATGTCCATCGGGGACTGTCCTTTTTGGACATTATTCTTCTTTTGGCATTATTTCTTTTAATATAGAATCTATTTTTGCACCATATTCCATTGAATCATCTATTTCAAATATTAATTCAGGTGTGTTTCTTAAATTTATTCTTTTTGCTAATTCTGTTCTTATAAACCCTGATGATTTCTTTAAACCTTCCATTGTTTCTTTTATATTTTTTGAGTTTAAAATGCTTACAAATACTTTTGCATATTTAAGGTCTGTTGTTACTTTTACTTTTGTTACACTAATTAATCCTGTTATATTTGGATTTTTTAAGTCATATGATATTATTTGACTTAATTCCTTTCTATATTCTTCATCAATACGATCTATTCTATTATTATTTTTGTTCGGCACTGTACGTGTCCCTCCTTAAAAATTATCTTTCATTTGGCTCTTCTTTATCTCCTGTTTTAATTATTAAACCTAATCTTCCTTTTTCTAATTTTTCAGCTAACAATCTTTCTTCTATAGCTGCCTTTTTTGGATTTTCTTTTTTTCAATAACTTGCTTTCTTTCATAATAGGTACTATCAAAAACGAAGCAAAAGTATCCTTATCTTTTGATTTCTTCCATAACAAAAACCTCTATAATGTCAGCTTCTTTAACATCATTAAAGTTCTCAATTTGAACACCACACTCAAATCCCTTAGAGACCTCTTTTGCCTCATCCTTAAACCTCTTCAAAGTAGCAAGTTTACCCTCATGTATAACAACATTATCTCTAATAATCCTAACACCAGCATTTCTTTCAACTTTACCAGTTAAAACAAAGCAACCTGCGACAGTACCAACATTAGAAATTTTAAATGTTTGTCTAACCTCAGCATTTCCAATAACTTTCTCTTCGAATTTAGGAGCAAGCATACCTTTCATAGCAAGTTCAACCTCTTCTATTGCTTGATAAATTACTGAATATTGCTTAATTTGAACTTCATCTTTTTCAGCCATATCTTTTGCTGCTTGAATTGGTCTTACATTAAATGCTATTATAATTGCATTTGAAACTTTTGCAAGAGTAACATCTGATTCATTTACTGCTCCTGGTGCTGCATGTATAACTTTTACTTTAACTTCTTCATTTTGTAATTTTTCCATAGATTGTTTTACAGCTTCTACAGAACCTTGAACATCTGCTTTAACAATTAAATTCAAATGTTTTAAATTTCCTTCCTCCATTTGGCTAAATAAATTATCTAATGTAACTTTTGTTCCTGAATTTATAGCTTTTTCTCTTGCTTCACGTTTTCTTTTATCTATCAAATGTTTTGCTGTTTTTTCATCTTTTACTTCATAGAATATATCACCTGCTTCAGGTACTTCTGTTAATCCCATAACTTCAACAGGTGTTGATGGTCCTGCTGATTTTACTTTTTTACCATTTTCATTTGACATTGCTCTTATTCTACCAATTGATGATCCAACTATAATTGTATCTCCAACATCTAGTGTTCCTCTTTGTACAAGCATTGTTGCAATTGCACCTTTTGATTTATCAAGCCTTGCTTCTATAACAACACCTTTTGATTGTTTATTAGGATTTGATTTTAATTCTAAAACATCTGCTTCTAATAATACCATTTCTAATAATGTATCTATATTTGTATTATTTTTAGCTGAAATCGGCACACATATTGTGTCTCCTCCCCATTCTTCTGGTACTAATTCATATGTCATTAATTCTTGTTTTACTTTATCTACATTACTATCTGGTAAATCAATTTTATTTATTGCAACAATTATTGGTATCCCTGCTGATTTTGCATGATTTATTGCTTCAATTGTTTGTGGCATTATTCCATCATTTGCAGCAACTACTAATATTGCAATATCTGTTATCTGTGCACCTCTTGCTCTCATTGATGTAAATGCTTCGTGTCCTGGTGTATCTAAAAATGTTATTTCTCTATCATTTATTTTAACTTTATATGCACCTATTGCTTGTGTAATTCCTCCTGCTTCTCCTCCAATAACATTTGTTTTTCTAATTGTATCTAATAAAGATGTTTTTCCGTGATCTACATGCCCCATAACAACAACAACTGGTGGTCTTACTTCTAATTCTTCTTCTTTATCTTCTGAATCATCAAATAATATTTCTTCATCTGTAACTGTTTCTTTCTTTTTAGCTGTAATACCAAATTCACCTGCAATTAAAAATGCTGTATCAAAGTCTATTTCTTGATTAATTGTTGCCATTATTCCATAACCTAATAATTTCTTTATTAGTTCTGCTGTTGTTTTTTTCATTTCTGTTGCTAGATCTTTAACTGTTATTGTGTCTGCAATTTCTATTTCTGTTAATTGGAATATTTTTTGTTTGTTTCTTTCTTCATCTTTTATGATTTTCTTTTTACCTTTTCTGCCTCTTTGTGTTGTTAAATCATAATAGTCTAGCATTCCACCTTCTTGTTCATCAAACATATTTGATAATTTATTTGTTTGTTTAAGTGTTTTTAATTTGCCTTCATCAAAACTATTATTTACATTTTTTCTTGATTTTGTTTTCTTATTTTTATTCTCATCAAATTTATTATTTAATTTTTGTTTATCAATATTTTTGTTATATTCTCTTACAACTTCTTTTTCTCCTGTCTCAACTGACATTATATTTTTTATATTTTTTTCAATTCCTTTTTCATCTAATGGTCTTCTATTATTAAATCTGTTTCCATTATTGTTGTTATAATTATTATTATAATTATTATTTCTACTATTTCCATTATTATTGAAGTTGCTTCTACCATTGGTATTATTATTAAAATTATTATTTCTTCTATAATTATTATTACCATTATTGTTCTGATTATGATAATTGCTATTTTGATTGTTAAAATTATTATTTCTATAATTATTTCTATTATCATTTCTATTATAATTCGTATTGCTATTTCTATTATTATTTTCATTATAATTTGTATTACTATATCTATTATTTGAATTGTTATTTATGTTGTTATTTCTATTATTAAAATTATTATTTCTGTTAAAATTATTATTTTTATTATCTCTATTATTATTACTATAATTATTATTATTATTATCTCTATTATTATTACTATAATTATTATTATTATTTTTATTTAAATTATTTTGTTTTTTATCAGTTTCTTGATTATCGTTTTGAGCGTTTGTCTTTTCAATAACATCTGATCTTTCTGCTAATTGTGTTTGCATTTTAATTTCATTATCCCCTTGTTTATTAATTTGATCTTTATTTTTAACTTCTTCTTTATTTTCCTCTTGTTTCTTTTCTTCTTTATTTGTTTCTTCTTTTTTTAGCCCAAACAACTCATTTACTGTTTTTGGCTTGTTTGGCTTATTCCTATATACAATATTAAAATCTTTATTTTGTTTTCTTTCTACAAAACCTATGTTATTATTTCTATGCTCTTTTTTATTTTCTTCTTTTTTATTTTTCTCTTCTTCTTCATTTGTTATTATAACTTCTCTTCTTATAATAACTGGTGCATTTTCTTCTTTTTTATCTTGTGTTTTTACATTTTGTTTTGGTTGTTCAACTAGCTTATTTTCACTTTTGCTAAAACTTTCTTCTATTCTTTTAGCATCATTTTCTTCTACCCCACTCATATGATTTTTTACATCTATGTTCAATCTTTTTGTCATTTCTACAACTTCTTTACTGGCTAAGCCTAGCTTTTTTGCTATTTCATATAATTTTATCTTACCCAATAACTTCACCCCCACTATATTTTCTTTTTATTGAATTTGCAAAATTTACATCTTTTATTCCAATTATTGCTTTATTAGATTTACCTATGCTTTTACTTAAACTTTCTATATCTTCATCTATTATTATTGAAATATTTTTTTCGTTACATATATTAGTAAATTTGTTTTTTGTTCTTTCTGAACTATCTTTTGCAATTATTACTAATTTAACTTTTCCTTTATATATTTCTTGTTCTACACTATCTGCTCCATAACATATTACTCCTGCCTTCATGGCTAACCCGATTAATCCTAATAATTTACTATTTATCAAGTATTACACCTCTTAAACTTTCATAAATTTCTTCTGATATCTTCATTTCAAATACTTTTTCTATTCTTTTACTTTTTATTATTTTTTCTAAACATTTTACATCATCACAGATATATGCTCCTCTGCCTTCCTTTTTGCCATTTCTATCTAGTTCTATTCCCCCATTACTGCTTTTTACAATTCTTATTAATTGATTTTTGTCCTTTTTTTCGTTACATCCCATACATGTTCTTTGTGGCTGTCTTTTCATCTCATACACCCTCTTTCTAATATTATGTTTAGATTACAATTTTATGTTTATTCTTCTACAATATCTTCTTCCTCTGTTTCAGAACTTTGCTGTTCTTTCAAAAATTCTCTATATTGTGTTTCAGATTTTATATCTATTTTCCAATTTGTTAATCTTGCTGCTAATCTAGCATTTTGTCCTGATTTTCCTATTGCTAATGATAATTGGTCATCAGGCACTATAACTTCTGCAAATTTTTCATTTTCTTTGATATCAACTGCAAGTATTTGGGCTGGTAATAATGCTGAAGATATATATATACTTGGATCTGCGTCCCATTCTATAACATCAATTTTTTCACCATGTAATTCATTTATTACATTTTGAATTCTTACTCCTTTTGCACCTACACATGAACCTACAGGATCAATATTTGGATCTGGTGAATATACTGCAACTTTGCTTCTATAACCTGCATCTCTAGAAACACTTTTAATTTCTATTAAACCTTCATATATCTCTGGAATTTCAAATTCTAATAATTTTCTTACAAAATCTGGATGACTTCTTGATACCATTACTTGTGGTGCTCCTTTTGTTCCTCTTTCTACATCCATAATATATGCTTTTATTTTATCATTTACATTATATCTTTCTGTTGGCATTTGTTCTTTTGATAACATTACACCTTCTAATTTTCCTAAGTCCATTATAACTATATTTTTATCAGCTTTTTGAATTATTCCTGATACTATTTCGCCTTTTCTTTCAATATATTCATTAAATACTACATCTCTTTCTACTTCTCTTAGCTTTTGTACAATTACTTGTTTTGCTGTTTGTGCTGCAATTCTACCAAAATCTTTAGGTATTATTTCAACTTCTACAGAATCTCCTTCTTTTAATTCTTTATTTATCTTTTGAGCTTCTTCTAAACTTATTTCTAATGCATCATCATTTGCTTTTTCCATTACTTCTTTTATTGCATATACATGTGTTGCTCCTGTATTGTGGTCTATATCAACTTTTACATTTTCTAGTGCATCAAAATTTCTTTTATATGCTGTTACTAATGCTGTTTCTATTGATTCTAATACATATTCCTTTTTTATTCCTTTTTCTTTTTCTAATTCTTCTAATGCTAAGATTAATTCTTTATTATCTATAGCTTTCATCTTTATTCCTCCTTTATACACTACATAATTCTTTCATAAATAATTTATCAAACATAATGATATCTTAAATTTCGTTTTTTGAATTATTATATTATTTATAAAAAACATATATATTTTACAGTTCTGTTCAGCTAATACATTAAACCTGTATCCTAAAAAGCTCTCTTTTTTATTTGTGAAATACTTTTTCTTTGGATTTCAATTAGCTCTTTATCTTCTATTATTATTTTATCTTTATCAAATTCTTTTAATTTTCCTGTATATTCTTTCTTTCCATTTTCATCTTTTTTAAATAACTTAACTTTTATTTCTTGTTCAATATTTTTTTCTAAATGCTCATCTTTTTTTAATACTCTTTCTATTCCTGGTGATGAAACTTCTAAATAGTATTGCTCTTTTATATAATCTGCTTCATCTAATTTGTCTGTTATTGCATTATTGATTTTTTCACAATCATTTATATTTATTCCTTTTTCATTGTCTATAAATATTCTTAAATAATATTCTTTTCCTTCTTTTGCGTATTCTACATCATACAGTTCATATCCTTCTTCTTCTATTATAGGCTTTAGTAGCTTTTCAACATTTTCTTCTATATTTGCCATAAAATTAATCATCTTCCTTTCTCTTCGCTTCGCTCCGTTCATCGTCATCTAAAAAATTCTTCGAATTTTTCATCTGACAAATCTTTTATTGGGTCTCTTCCTGCTTCGCTCCGTTCATCGTCATCTAAGCTAATGTATACAGAATTTATTTCATAAATTCTGCATAAGATATCTGTATTTCGCTTTGCTAAAACAGCTATCTTAATTTTTCGTCTGACAATTATATAAAATATTTAAAGTTTTATATAATTGTAGAAGAGTGGGATTGTTGCTCCCACTCTTCTAGTTTCTTATTGTATACAATTATTATACCCACATTTTGGTAAAATTGCAAGTCTTTTTTACACTTTTTCTACTATTTTTTCTATTTCTTCATTACTATTTCTTACTTCATAAATTTTTATACTTCTAACATGATTAATTTTTTCCCAAGTAGTATCTCTTTTAAATAAACATTTAAAATTAATAATTAGCCAAGATCCCATAAATAGCGGATAAGTGAAAAAGCCCTTAATCATTGGTTTTATTGGTTTACCTTCTAAATACATTACAAATGCTGCTGTAATTGATGGAAATATGAATGTTGGTATTAAATATCTTAATATATTTATTATCAATTCATATTGTGTCATACCTTCTGTAGCATAAATTACAAAGTTTGATACTAATAACATAATTGTTATTATAAACATTGGTATACTTCCAACAATATATAAAAATCCATCTAAATTTAACATTGTCTTTTTTTCTTTAGCTACTTCTGCTAATTTTCCTGTATATTCTTTCATACATTGAATATGCCCTACTGTCCATCTACTTCTTTGTGACCAACTTTGCTTAAATCCTGTTGGTTGCTCATCATATACTATTGCATCTGTAGACCATCCTAGTTTTTTTCCTTTTAATATTCTTTGTAATGAAAATTCTATATCTTCTGTTAGTGTTTGTGTTTTCCATCCACCATTTTCTTTTATTATATCAAATTTTACCATAAAGCCTGTTCCATTTAATAATGGTGATAATCCTATATTATATCTTGCTAAGTGATAAAATCTGTGCATTGTCCAATAAAATAACGCATATCCTGATGTTATCCAGTTGTCTGTAGGATTTTTTATATCTCTATATCCTTGAACAACATCTTCTCCTTGGCATAGTTTTTTGTTCATATTTTTTATAAAATCTTTGTGGACTATATTGTCTGCATCAAATATGAATATTGCATCATATTCTGCTTTTTCTTCTATCTTTTGTTGTAAAAACCAATCTAGTGCATATCCTTTTGTTTTTTTAGTTTCATTATATCTTTCATATACTATTGCTCCTGCTTCTCTTGCTATTTTTGCTGTATTGTCTGTACAGTTGTCTGCAATTACATATATATCATATAATTCTTTATTATAATCTTGATTTTTTAAGCTTTCTATTAAATTTCCTACTACTGCTTCTTCATTATGTGCTGGTATTATTGCCATAAATTTGTGATCTTTTTTTATTTTTAATGGTTTTTCTTTTAATTTTACTAAAGAACATAAACTTATTAATAATTGATATACCCAAAATATGGTTACTATCCAAATCAATGCTTCTCTTAGTATATACATATAATTTACCATTTCTTTTATTCCTTCCTATTTTATTATATTTTTATTTTTATTGTTTTATTTATATTTTTTTATTTTTTTCTTACTCATTATTTATTATACGCTTTCTGTAAAAAATATGCAATAAATTTTTTAAATTTGTTAAATATAAAATTCTCGAAAAAATAGGACTTTCTACAAGTCTCTTTCTTCTGTTTCTTCAGGTACATAAATTTTTGTTAATCTTTCTATTTGTTTTTCACAATTTTTTGCCATCATTAAGTAATATTCTCTTTTTTCACCTTCAACTTCTTTTGCTTTTCTTAAAAACTCTTCTTTCATTTTCTGTGTTTTTTGAATTAGTCCATTATCTATTTCCATAAGATTTTTATCCTTCCTTTTTATAAAATACTTTTCTATTTATTAGTATACCAAAAATTTCATAAAAAGTCAAAAAAGTTCAAAATTTCTCTTTCTATTTTATACAAATTGTGATACAATGCAATCATAATCAAAAGAAAATTAGAGGAAAATGTTGAAAAATATTGTGCCTCAGGAAAGGAATGAAGTAAATATGGAATTTAATAAATGTAGTAGATGTGGTAACTTTTTTATATCAAATGAGGATGTATGTCCAAAATGTAAAACAAAAGACAATTTAGAATTTAAAGCATTTCAAAATTATGTAGAAGAAAATGGAATAAATGCTAATTTAGACATAATTTCAAGTGATACAGGAATATCTGTTAAAAATATAAATAGATTTATAGGATATACTGGAAATAATAACTTAGGAAATAACAAAATTAATTTATAAATTTAAATTTTTATATAAAATTAATTATAGAAAAAAGATATATATTTTGCTGTTCCGTTCTCCAAGGCGTTTTAGATACTGAATATTCTTTTTTTAAATACACACTATAACAGCTTAAAATGAATAGCGACTCATTGTCGAACTCACTTTAAAATATATATCCTTTTTCTAAATAATAAAATAAAAAATTATTAGAAGGGATGATAATTTATGACAAATGTATTTGACATTTTAGAAGAAAGAGGCTATATAGAGCAAATGACACATCCAAAAGAAATAAAAGAACTATTTGGAAAAGAAAGTGTTCCATTTTATATAGGAATAGATCCAACAGCAGACAGTCTACATGTTGGACATTTTGTATCATTAATGGTAGCAAGTCATATGCAAAAATGTGGACATAAGCCAATAATATTAGTAGGAGGAGGAACAGCAACAATTGGAGATCCATCAGGAAAAACTGATATGAGAAAAATGATGACAAGAGAAACAATAAAACACAATGTAGAATGTATAAAAAAGCAAATAGAAAAATTTGTAAGTTTTGAAGGAGAAAATGCTGCAATCATAGTTGACAATGCAGATTGGCTATTAGATTTAAACTTTATTGAGTTTATGAGAGAAATTGGAAGTTTATTCTCTGTTAATAAAATGCTTGCAGCAGAATGTTACAAGCAAAGAATGGATACAGGCTTAACATTTTTTGAAATGAGTTATATGCTTATGCAATCTTACGACTTTTTACATTTATATGAAACTTATGGTTGCAAATTAGAAATGGGTGGAAACGACCAATGGTCTAACATTATTGGTGGAGTTGATTTAATTAGAAAAATTGGAAAAGACGATTCTTTTGGTTTAACATTTAAACTTCTTACTACAAAAGAAGGTAAAAAAATGGGAAAAACTGAAAAAGGTGCATTATGGTTAGATCCTGAAAAAACTTCTCCATATGAATTTTATCAATATTGGAGAAATATTGAAGATGCTAGTGTTGAAAATGTTCTAAAATTATTAACATTTTTACCAATACAAAAAATTCAAGAATTATCTTCTTTAAAAGATGAACATATTAATGAGGCAAAAAAAATTGCTGCATTTGAAATAACTAAGTTGGTTCATGGAGAATCAGAAGCTGAAAAAGCTGCTGAAGCTTCTAATGCTCTATTTTCTGGTACTGGTAATTTAGATAATATGCCATCTGTAAATTTAAATGGTAATAAAAAAATTTCAATTGTTGACGCTATTATTTTAACTGGCATTGCTCCATCTAAAGGTCAAGCAAAGACTTTAATTACTCAAGGTGGTATTTCTATAAATGATGTTAAAATTACTGATATTAATTATGTTCTTTCTGATTGTGATTTTAGTGATGGTTTTGCTATTTTGAAAAAAGGGAAAAAAATTTTTTATAAATTGATTAATAATTAATAAATATTCATGATTAAAATTTTAAGACCTTTTAGATTACTTGTTCTTATATCGATAAATAGTAATGTTATAGTGTGTTTGTATACTTTCAATTTTCAGTTTCTTAAACACCTTGGAAAACAGAGCTGAATAATTAAAATGTCCGAATAGACAAATCCTAAAATTTTCTTAAAATAAAGGAAAACAGCTCATAAGTATAAAAAACTATGAGCTGTTTTATATATTAAAAAATAAATCTAGTAGATAACTTACAAGCTGTCGCTCTAATCTAATTTATTATAAAAAAATTAACGATAATCTTTTGGAATATACATGTCATATTTTTCTTTATTAAATTCTAATTTAAGTTTATTTAATAAGATATTATTGAATTTATTAGATTTTAAGTTATGTTCTAAGCTCCATAGCAACCATGAATAATCATACCATTTATCACCAAGTCCTGCATTATCTAAATCAATAAAACCTACAAATTCATTATCTTTATTCACAAAAATATTAGGTAAGCATAAATCTCCATGAATAAAATCATTACCTATGTTGTCTGTTGATTTAAATGGACATTTTGCACTATCTAAATCTCTTAATACCTTTATTACTTTAACTAAAATATTTACTAATAAATCAGGATTATTTATGAATCTTTCATTAAGAAGACTTTCACCATTAATGCAAGTTCTTAAATAATAATATTTATTATTTTCTTCTATGTAACAAATACTTTTGCTACCTGGTACATTTTTAAAATTAAGATAATCTACTCTTTCTCTTTCTCTTAATAATCTTTTTTTATTATCAGATATTTTCAATATATACTTATCTTCGAAAATATATACATCATCTTTACTACGACCTATCGTATCAATACTATAAGTAAGATTTTTTACATATTCATTTATAACTTTTGGAAACATAATTCTCTCCCCTCCAACTTATATTTTTCTAAAAATTATTGCATTCATATAGTTATAGAAAAGCTTCTTGTTCCAATTTACAGTCAGATTTTAACATTTCATCTATCACATCAAAAAAAACATTAAAATCTTCAAGTTCTCTCAATTTAATCAATTTATTCCTATAATCTAAGCTCATCTTTTTCCAATAATCTTGTTTACTATAAAAATGTTCTTTATCCATATTTAGTTGTTTAAGTTCAGGAATAATATTTTTTAATCTTAAAAAAATTTTAAAACCTCCTGGTATAATAATGTTAAGTTAAGAAAAACACTTAACATTATTATT
>CANSII010000029.1 GCA_947646915.1 uncultured Clostridium sp.
ATGACATAATCAAATATTAATCTTACTATGACGTTATCAAAAATTAATTACACTTTGTATGTTAATTGTTTAAAATTTCTTTTATTTGTGTTATACTGTTCCTGACACATAATTAAAAACCTCCAATGTTTAGTCTCGCAACTAACATTTTATTTGATTTCTAATTATGTGTCTATACTTTTATTTCTACAACGTGCATTTAATTATACAATATTCAAATCTTTCATATTATTTAATTTATTTATTAATAATCTTTCCATTACTTTTTGAAAACTTAGCCCGTCTTTATCAAATTTACAAATTACTTTATAATATAGAATTATTTTCTACACTTTTTATTGATAATTGCATTTTTTATTTATTTTTAATATTAATTTGTTTTTTATTATTTTCTTTCAATTTTTGCAAATTCGATTTTCAATAAATCATTATAACCTCTAGTAAAATTGATATGTGTTTTTTTCTGACATCCGATGACTGGCCCACAACTTATGGCTTACCTTTGCCAAGTAAATATGTGGCTTGAGAGGTATCAGCCTAAGATTAAAATATAGCATGTTAAAAAGGTCGCAAATTGCGACCTCTTCTTTACACTTATAAGAAAATGATTGCTATAGCCACAAGTTCTAAAATCATAGCATAAAAAGGATGTGTTTCTTCTATAACACTTTCCCTAGTTGTGGCTAAAGTATAGGAAACAATAATTTCTTTTTTCATATCATTTAAATCTTTAAAAAATTGATTTAATAAAAACTGTTTTAGTCTATTACTCATTGTTTCTGAATCTAAAATTATATTTTTCCCTTCATCTTGTAATAATTTAACACCTTCTATTTTTTTATCTTTAAATGTACTTTCTGATGGCAAATATATAACTTTAAATTGATTTTGAATTTCATCTTTTAATACATTTTTATCATTAGTTTTCTAGTTCATCTTCATTAAGTTGAAAGTAGAATTTTTTTGGAAATCTTTGTATATTTCTCTTTACAGTCTGATTAATTTTTTTAGTTTCATAATGATACAGCATAGCTACATCACTATCTAACATTACTTGCTTTTCTCAAATTGTATAAATTAAATTTTATACATACTCAAAAGTTTCTTCTAATAAATCTTTTGAGTTAGTACCAATAAAAACTTTAAACTCACCCTTTTCTGCAATATATTCTAAATCTTCATTATAAAATTTAAGCATTTCTTCTGTAATTTTAAAACTAATTTGTTTTTTCTCATAAGGTTCAAAACTTAATTTTTTAAAATTCTTTAATTCTTTTACAGGCCTAACTACACTTGCATACAAATCTTGTATATACAATTGTATAACTTCTTTACCTATTCTGCTACTATTATTTTTAACTGCAACAGTAACTTCAATATCTGAATTATGAGAACATATTTTACTACTTAATTTTAAATTTGAATAAATAAAATTTGAATAAGATAATCCAAATCCAAAAGGATAATAACTTTCAGTTGGTATATCTTGATATCTTGAAACAAATTTTTCATCATTTATATGAGGTCTACCTGTATTATAATGGTTGTAATATATTGGGCATTGGCTAGATACTTGTGGAAAACTCATAATTATTTTTCCTGATGGATTAACATCTCCAAATATTATATCTGATATAGCATTTGCACCTTCTGTTCCTGGTAGCCAAGCTTCTATTAGAGCTTCTGTACTCTCTGCAATTTCTTTTAATATTAATGGTCTTCCATTAAAAACTACAGTTATAATTTTTTTATTAAGTTTTTTTAATTGTCTTAACAATTCCTTTTGTATTTTTGGTATTTCTATATTAGCTCTTGAGCTTGCTTCTCCACTTTGTAAATAATGTTCTCCTATAGCAAGTATAATAATATCAGCTTGTTTCGCAATATTTACAGCTTCTTTAATATAATTTTCTTGATTTCCTAACTTTTTTGTTTCTTCTCCTTTTAATTTTAGTAATGTATTTAATTCATTTTCTTCTAAAACATCACACCCTTTAGCAAATAATAATTTGTCTTTTTGTATTCTTTGTTGTAAAACTTCTTTTAAAGTTTTTACTTTCGAACTTTCAGCATATATTGACCATTCCCCACACAAATCTCTATTGTCAGCATATGGTCCTATTAATGCTATTTTTTTATTTTGATTTATATTTAAAGGTAAAATATTGTTTTTATTTTCTAACAATACAATAGTTTCTGTTGTTAAATTTCTTGCTTTTTGTAAATTTTGTTCACTCATTATTATTTTCTTTTCTTTCTCTTCATTTGCATTTCCATATGGATTTTCAAATAACCCTAATTTATTTTTTAAGTTTAAAATTCTCATCACAGCTTCATCAATTAATTTTTCAGAAATAACTTTTTCTTTTACTAATTTTTCTAAGTTTGTTGCATAAACATTTGTCATCATATCTATATCTATACCTGCTGTAATTGCATTATATGCTGCTTCTTTTTTATCTTTAGAAACTCCATGAATAATGGTTTCTTCTATGGCAGAGTAATCTGATATAATAATTCCTTTAAATCCCATTTCTTCTCTTAAAATATTTTTTAATAATTTCTTATTTATTGTGCATGGAATACCATTCATAATGTTAAATGATGTCATTATCATTTGAACCCCACTATCTACTGCTACTTTAAATGCTGGTAAATAATATTGCCTAAATTCCCTTTCTGACATATCTACCGTATTATAGTCTCTTCCTGCCTCTACAGCTCCATATCCAATAAAATGTTTTACACATGCAACTGTTTTGTCTTTATTATTTTCTTGATATGCTTTAATTATTGATTTAGTATATTTTTGACTTAAAAGGACATCTTCTCCACAAATGGATTCCATAACTCTTCCCCATCTTGCATCTCTTACTAAATCAATCATTGGAGAAAAATTCACATTTACTCCTGCAACTCTTGCTTCTTCTATTGATAATTTAGCACAATTATAAACAATTTCTTCATCCCATGAACATCCTTGTGCTAATGGGATTGGTAATATTGTTTTATACCCATTAATAATGTCATTCATAAATAATAATGGAATTTTTAATCTATTATTTGATAAATATTCATCTTGTACTTTTTTTATATTTTTACTTTCTATTAAATTTAATATTGAACCAACATTTGCATATACTTCTTTTGGTAATTTAAAAATTTTATATGGTCCTGTAGAAATTTCTTTACTTTCCATTAAAATAATTTCACCTTTTATTTGCACAAGTTGTCCTATTTTTTCTTCTAAAGTCATTTTCTTTATTAGATCTTCTAATTTTTCTTGTATCATAAAATTCTCCTAAAACATACAATATTTTTTTGTATACTATTTATTATAATTTTATTATTTGACATAACTAGATTTTATATACGATTTTAAATCTTTTTTTAATTTTAAAGCCGAATAATAGTAACTTAAAGGTTACTATTATTCGGCTTAAACTTATATTGTTTTAACTTGATAAAATTATTTTATAAATATTTTAGGTATAAATATTATTAATCCTATAATTGTTGCTGATATAGCAGCTATTAATACTGCTGATGCAGCTACATCTTTTGCTATTTTTGCTTTAGGATTTTTTTCCATAGTTATTAAATCAACTGTATTTTCTATTGCTGTATTAACTAATTCTAGTGATATTACAAAACCGAATAATATTATACATATAATCCATTCCATTTGACTTATTTTTAATATTATTCCTGCTATTATTACTAATATCATTATTAATATATGTATTTTTAAATTTTGTTCT
This sequence comes from uncultured Clostridium sp., assembly GCA_947646915.1. Taxonomy (GTDB): domain Bacteria; phylum Bacillota; class Clostridia; order TANB77; family CAG-508; genus CAG-269. The sequence goes on from CANSII010000029.1 coordinate 3,762, forward strand.
GTTTTCATTGCTGTCCTAATTCCCTCTATAGCATATTTAAAACTGTTTATCAACTTTTTTGCACTATTTTTTTCCATTTTAATTCTCCTCTTGTACATTTTAGTTTTTGTTTTTTACATTACATATAATAGTATACAAAAAAATTGTAGTAAACTTCCTAATAATATAAATAGATGGAATATTGAATGCATATATTTTTTCTTTTTTCCTATTCCATATAAAACTGCACCAATAGAATATGCTATTCCTCCTGTGACTAATAATATAACTCCTGGTATTCCTAATAGTTTTGGTAATAAGTTTGCTGTAAATATAATACACCAACCCATTCCTAAATAACATATCATTGAAAATATTTTATATTTCTTGATATCTATGGAGTTTAATATTATTCCTATAGTTGCCATTGCCCATATAATCCCGAATATTGTCCATCCTAATGTTAAGTTATATTCTCTAAATGTTACTAAACAAAATGGTGTATATGATCCTGCTATTAGTAAAAATATTGAACAATGATCTAATACTTGAAATACCTTCTTAGCATTTCTTTCTGGTTTTAATCCATGATATATACTTGACATTGTATATAATATTATCATTGTTATTCCATATATTACACTACTTACCACTCCAGCACCATTTCCATGTATTGCTGCAAATACTATACATAATACTAGTGCTACTATACCTAATACTGCCCCTACTATATGTGATGTCATATTGAATATTTCTTCTCCTTTTGTATATATTGGCAATATTCTATCTTGTAATTTTGTTCTATTCATATTTTCCTCCATTCTCTTTGCTTTGTTCATCATCATTATAAACTATCCGTTTCTTGCTTTTTATATTTATTATTGTCAAAATTTCAATACTCTATTCTCTTTCTTTGCTTATAAACATTTTTATACATTATATTTTTCAACATACAATTTATCATTTACTGCTACTAATGTATACTGATTAAAATTACTATAGCCAAATAATATTAATTTGAAAAAATAAGTTTGACCTGAGTTCTTATTCACTCTAACCAATTTTAGTGTGTCTCTATAATATCAATTTTCTGTATCTTAAACGCCTTGGAAAACGTAATTTTTGAAAATTCATATTATTTGGCTTATTCTTTTATTTAATTTTGCATTAGATATCTGTAATTCGCTTCGCTCATCGTCATCTTGATTAATGTATACTGATTAAAATTACTATAGCCAAATAATATTAATTTGAAAAAATAAGTTTGACCTGAGTTCTTATTCACTCTAACCAATTTTAGTGTGTCTCTATAATATCAATTTTCTGTATCTTAAACGCCTTGGAAAACGTAATTTTTGAAAATTCATATTATTTGACTTATTCTTTTATTTAATTTTGCATAAGATATCTGTAATTCGCTTCGCTCAAACAGCATACAATCTTTCAATGTTTACAAAATTTCTTTCGAAATTTTGCATAAGATATCTGTAATTCGCTTCGCTCAAACAGCTATCTTAATTCTACTATAGTCATAAAAAAAAAGCAAGATTTTTCTATTTCTTTCTATTTTCTTAAAATTTGTGCAAAATTAGTTTTTTAATTCATATTTTTATTTTTTATGATAATACTATTTTTAGGAGAAGTTATAAGTATGAATCAAATTTTGGATACTAATTTTAATGATAATTCTAAATCGTATAAAAAAAATAATTTGCTAAAATTTCAGTTTTATTTGTCTATTTTATTAATAATAATTCTTATTATTTATATTGTTTATACAAAGTTTAAGCTTAATAATCAAGAAAAATATTCAAAGTCACTTTTGCAAAATTATGGTATTACAAAATTATATTCTAATTTTGTTGATGATAATGATACCAACTTATATGAGAATTCGTCAATTATTGGTATTATCGAGATTAAAAAAATTAATTTATATTACCCTATTTTTTCTTCCTATAATGATGAACTTTTAAAAATCGCTCCTTGTAGATTTTATGGGCCTTTTCCTGGTGAGCTCGGTAATTTATGTATCATTGGTCATAATTATGATAATAATAAATTTTTTAGCCAAATATCGTCTTTGAAAATTAATGATGAAATTTTAATTTATAATAATTTGAATAAAACATTTTCTTATTCTGTTACAGATATTTTTGAAATTGATAGTACAGATTTTTCTCCTATCTATTTATTTGATAAAACAAAGTCACAACTTACTCTTATTACTTGTAATAATTTGAATAAAAAAAGAATTATTGTAAAAGCTTTTGTAAAGTAATATTTTTTTCTCAGTTATTAAAATGAAATTGTTGTTATTTTAATATTTATATAACACCAATTTCATTTATAATATATTAATTTAATTTACTTTCTATTAATTCAGCTATTTCTATAGCTTTTTTTGTGATATATTCTTGATTTTCACCTTCTATCATAACTCTAACTAATGGTTCTGTTCCAGAAGGTCTAATTAGTACTCTTCCATTCCCTGTAAATTCTTTTTCTAATTTATATATAGCAAGTTTTATCTCCTTATCTTTATCATAATCATATTTTTTATTTGAATTAACTTTAGCATTTACAATTGCTTGTGGATATAATTTTATAATTTGTGCAACTTCAGATGCTGTTTTTTCCTCCTCTAAAATTGCTTGTATTAGCATTAATGATGTTAATATCCCATCTCCTGTTGGATTATAGTCTAATAATATTACATGCCCTGATTGTTCTCCTCCAAAGTTATAACCTTGTTTTTGCATTTCTTCTAGAACATATCTATCGCCTACTTTTGTTTGTATTATGTTTAATCCTGTGTTTTCTGTATATTTATTTAATCCTAAGTTGCTCATTACTGTAGCGACTATTGTATCTTTAGATAATTTGCCTTTTTTCTTTAAATAGTTTGATATTATTGCCATTATTTTATCGCCATTTATTTCATTTCCATCTTCATCAACAGCTAAACATCTATCTCCATCTCCATCATATGCAACACCCAAACTTAAATTGTTTTCTCTTACAAATTGTTTTAATGAATCTAAATGTGTTGAACCGCAATTATCATTTATATTTATTCCATTCGGATTATTGTTTATTGTTTTATATTTTATTCCTAAAGATTTAAAAACTTTTTCTGCTACAACTGATGTTGCTCCATTTGCTGTATCTATTCCAACTACAAAATCTTTTTTATTTATTTTTTCTAAATTGTCTTCAAAGTTTTTTCTAAAAAAATACACATATTCATCTAATAAATCTTGTCTATACTCAGAAACACCTATTTTATCATTTATTGCCGATAATTCTTGTATTTTTTCTGAATCCATTACTTCTTCTATTTCTTCTTCCAATGAATCTAATATTTTCGTTCCTTTATTACTAAAAAATTTAATTCCATTGAATTCGAATGTATTGTGTGATGCTGATATAACAACACTTGCATCTGCATTTAACTTTCTTGTTAAATATGCCACAGCTGGAGTCGGTATTACTCCTAATAATTTAACATTTGCACCATAGCTTAAAAAACCTGCTACCATTGCACTTTCTATTAATGTTCCTGATATTCGTGTATCTCTACCTATTAATATTGTTGGTGTATTATTAGTATGTTTTGATAATACATATGCTCCTGCTTTTGCAACTTTATATACTAACTCTGGTGTAAGTTCAGAATTAGCAATTCTTCTTATGCCATCTGTTCCAAAATATCTTCTCAAATTGATGCCTTCCTTTCTTTATAAAATAAAACTATAAATTATCAGTATCTTAAATGCCTTAAATATTGGAATTGCTCGAAACGCTATTGAGAAATTCAAAGGTTTAGAATATTTCCTATATTATTAAAAAAACATCTTAATTCTTTCCTTAAATGACAACTTAACTTTTAAAGGTTCATCTATATTTATTTTTTTATTATTTAATGCTAACTTAGGATTAATTGTAGTCAACTTTTCCAATTTATCTTCTTCTACAATTTCTCTTAGAATTTCTAATGCTTTAGGTATATATTTATATATAGTATTTTGTCTATGCACATCTGTACCCAAAAAATGAATTAAATCACTTTCTATTAATTTTTGGACTATTTTTTTAGCTTTTTTTCCATACATACCTAAGAAACTTCCATAATTTGCCTGCATTAATAAACCTTTTTCTACTAAATCATACACCATTTGTGGATCTTTTTGAATAAAACTATACCTTTCTGGATGAGCTAACACAGGTATCAATTTATTTTCTTGTAAAGTATATATTATATCATACAAATTTAGAGGTTTTACATTTAAAGGCATTTCAAATAAAACATAGCAACTATTGTTAATTGTTGATGCTTTTCCTTCTTCTAATAAATTCATTATAATTTCTGAAAAATAGATTTCACTTGCTATATATAAATTAATATCTATTCCATTATTTTTTAAATTTTCACTTATTGCTTTTACCAATATATTTTTTTCTAATACATCTGTTTCATAATATTTTTCTATATAATGAGGTGATAATACTATTCCTTCAAATCCTGCATTTTTTGCTTCTTTTATTAAATTATATGTTTCTTCTATATTTCTTGCACCATCATCTATATTTGATATTATATGTGTGTGAAAGTCTATCATGATTGATCTCCTTAATTTAGTCTAACTTTTTTTTAAATTAGAGAATTAAAAATCTTACTAAATAATTTTTTTATATATTATTAATATCATTATTTTTTAGAAATTTAGGAACTTCTAAATCCTCATTTTGGGCATTATATTTTACACTATCATTTTTATACTCTTGTAAATTATTTCTATATATATTATTTTCCTTTGTTTTTATATGATTAGAACTATTTGACTTTGGTAAACTGTTTGTTGATAAATAATAATAATATTTTTCATTATATTCTTTTCCTGAAACTGGTATTTTATTAACAACAACACCTGCTATATTTCCGCCAACATTTCTAATACTTTTAATAACCCTAGCTAAGCTATCTCTTTTTGTTTCTTTATGTGCAGTTATAATTACTGTTGAATCAACTATTCTTGATAAAATAACAGAATCTGTAACCAATTCACATGGTGTACCATCAATTATTATAATATCACAAACTTCTTTTAAATCTTCTAACAATCTTGTCATTTGTGGTGATACTAATAATTCAGATGGATTTGGCGGTATATTACCTGCAGTCATAATTAATAAATTTTCAATATTTGTTTTTTGTACATATTCAGAAATACTAATATCATTAGGATTTTGAACATCTATTCCAGATAAATAATTTGAAAGACCTGGTTTTGGTAATACATCAAATATTTTGAATTGCCTTCCTTTTCTCATATCTGCATCTATTAATATAACTTTATTACCTGCTTGTGCAAATGTTATTGCTAAATTAGAAGCTATTAGGCTTTTTCCTTCATCAGGAAATGTTGATGTAATTAATAATGTCTGTAATTTTTTATTTGTACTCATAAATTGTATATTAGTTCTTAAAGTTCTAAATACTTCTGACACAGGTGACTTTGGATCTTTTTGAGCTATTAATTCTTTCTTTTTTTTCATTATTTTATCTTTCCTCCTTTGTCATTTTCAAAATTATACATTGGTATTGTTACAAGTACAGGTATTTTGAAATCTTTTTCTATTTCTTCTACTGATTTTATTGTTGTATCTAATATATTTACTAATAATACATACATTACAGAAACTACAACTCCTACAAATGCAAATATCATAACATTTTTTACATGATTTAAATTTGATGGTGTACTATTTGATTCTGCCTCATCAAGTACATAAACATTATTAATATTATATATTTCTGATACCTTTGCTGTAAAAACTTTTGCTATTTCATTTGCTATTTTAGAAGCATTTGTTGCATTTTCATTTGTTACAGATATTTCAATTAATTCTGTATCTTTTACAGAACTAACTTTTATGTTTTTTCTTAATTCTGATTCTTTTAAATCCATTCCTAAATTAGATATAACTTGTCTCATAATATTTTTGCTTTTTACTATTTCACTATATGTTGAGACTAATTTTGAATTTATTGTTATATCTGTTGTTGTGATTGTATTTTCGTCTTGTGTTGTTGAGTTTTCTGCTTTAGCTAAAACTAGTGTTGTTGATGATGTAAACACAGGTGTTACAAATCCTAGTGTATAAATTATTCCTATTAGTATAAAAATTGCTATTATTAATAATATTTTTATTTTTTTATTCCAAAATAACATTAGTAATTCTTCTAAATTTAATTCTTCCATTGTATTTCTCCTTTTACAATATTATATCTTTTTAAGTTTCGTCTTTTGTATAACTATATTATTTATAAAAAACAAATACTTAAGTATTTTCATCTTTTTTAGTACTTTTATTAATTAGAAACATTATTATATTTGACATTAAAATTACAATAACTCCACTACAAAATAATATAAATCCCCATTTCATAAAAACATCTAAAATATTATTTGCAACTTCTCTTATTACTTGTGATACAGAATTATTTAAAATTAATATATTTTCTATTTTAATTTTATAACCAATAAATATATTTATTAAAAAATACATAATTCCACTTGATGTTAATGCTATTCCAATTTGAGCTATACCTCTTAATATTTCTTTATAATTTATTACTAAAACTATTAATATCAACACCACTAATATACTAATAATAATGTTTTTTATCAATTTTACATATTTACTTATTTTAGTTATTTCACTATTTATTTTTGTTTCATATTTTGTATGTAATATTGTTTCTTTATATTGGCTACATATTTTTTCTATAAATTTATTTATCGAATTTTGTTGAGTTTCACTTATTTTCGTTCCTTCTAATGATTTTTGTATATTATTTTTTAAGTTTCTTTCAATTTCTTCAGTGTCAATTTCTTTATATGTTTCATCATAAATATTTGATATAATTATTTTAGTATCAATCTTTATTTTATCTTCTGTTACTATATTTTCTATTACATCTTGTTGTAATCCTGATTGCAAAATATAATTCTCAAAGTTTGATTGAATTTCTTTTTTCGTCTCTGAATAATAGTTAGATTGCTCTAATTTTTCTAATATGTAAGATTTATTTAGAATCGTTGTATTAGTTATATTAGTTAATATTAATATACTTATCAATACACTCAACATCATGATTAATACAATTTTTATTATTTGTATTAATATTTTCATTAAAATCCTCCTTATATTTATAAAATCAAATAATATTAATTTGAAAAAATGAGTTCGACCTGAATTGTTATTCACTTTAACCAATTATAGTGTGTCTCTACAATATAAATTTTCTGTATCTTAAACGCCTTGGAAAATGGAATTTTTGAAAATTCATATTATTTGGTTTATATTTTATAAACCCATATACTATTAATTTGAAAAATGAGTTTGAAAATGAGCTGTCATTCACTTTAAGCTATTAAACACTATCTTCTAATTCCGCATATATTACATATCTTTGAGTAGCATAACCTATATTATTAAAAGGATAGCAAGTATAAATCATTAAAATTTCCCTATCTTTTTGTATTGGTAATTTATCAACTTCTGTTTCTTTTATAAGCTTCATATCATAAATTTTATATGTATATTCTCCATAATTAGTTTTTACTATTATTACATTTTCTTTCTGTAACTCTGAAAATCTTCTAAATACATTTATTGAATTATGACCCATGTAAATTATTGATCCACCTTCTCCTGGGAAATAACTACCACTAGAATGACCTACTCCTTTTTTTAATATTTCTAATGTATCTCCAAAATATATAGGAAGATTAACATTTATTTTAGGGATTTCTATTGTTGCATATTGTGTTCCATATTCAGGATAATTAATTAATTTGCTAGTTATTTTATCAATTTCTATTTCTTTATTTTCGTCTGTATTTTCTACTTTTAAGGCTATTTGATTTACTAGTGCTATTAAATTGCTAATTTCTTTGCCAAAATATAAATAAATTCCAACAAAAATTATTAATACAATAAACAAAGCAACTATTAAATCATTAATAGTTACTTTAATTATATTTTTAACATCTTTCATAAGATTCTTTATACACCAACCTTATTTTTTTCTATAAAAATTGTAACTAGAGTCATTAATATAACTAAATATACACTTGCATTTAGTTTATTATTACCTGTATATGCTAATTTTCCAGTATTTGATATTGTAACTACTTCAATTAGCTTTCCTTTAGAACTATATATTTCAACTTTATTTTTATAAAATACCAATTTTACTTCAATTATATTTGCTGCTTCTTGTGCTATTTTCTTTATTTTATTTTTAGCTTCTTTAGATAATTTTGTAACATCTTTTACGTTTTCTGTTTTTACAACTTCTATTATTTCATCTGCTTTACTTAAAATTTCCTTAGCTTGTTCATCTGTTACTTCATTTTCAGATAAATATCTTTCAACTTTTACTTTTTCTGCTTCTGTTGCTCCATATTCTTTAAATTTTTCATATAATTCTTCTGCAAGTGTCTCTTTTGTAGCTTTTACTGAACTTATTGTTAATATTATAGTTATCATTAATATTATACTTGTTAATGTTTTTTTCATTTGCATCCCCTCTTTTTAATTTTTCTTAATTTAAATTTATTATACTCTTATATAAAGTTATTTTCAATATTTTTTATTTCTATTTAATAATTGTAATATAAATATAATATTTTTGTAATATTTTTAACATTTTAAGCTTCGGTTTTTTATTTTGAATAAATTAATTATAGAAAAAAATATATATTTCTTAATAATATAGTTAAGCAAAAAACCAAAACTCAAATAATTATATTTAATTTTTTTATTTAAAAATACTCTTTATTTTGTAAATAATATTTTTTATTAAATTAACAAAATATCTATACTCTTCACTCTTTCTAAAAAATATTATAAAAATTGCACATGTAATAATTAGAGTAACACTTATTTTAACAATTATTCCTAATACTATATTTAACGAAATTAATGAACATATATAAAAACATAACCCTCCAACTATCAAAGTTAGAATAATATATTTAAAGTATTCAGAAAAATATTCTCTTAATTTTTTTTCAAAACAATATTTATATAAAATATATGGTTCTATCCAAACACATGTAGTTATTGAACTTATAGTTGTTCCAATTAAAATTCCTATTATTCCAAATTGTTTTGCTAAGATTATTGATGCAAGTAAATTTATTCCTGCTTCTAAAATTGCTTTATATCTATCTTTATAAAATAACCCTGTTGCTTCTCTAAAGCTTAACACGGATTTTCTCATTGTTGCAATATAAAAATTTAAAACAATTACAAAAACTACTGGAATTGTAAATAAGTAATCTTTATTAGACATTATTTGTATAGCATCATTAAATAATATCATTGAAAATATACTACTAAAAAAAGTTACAGCAAATGTTAAAAAATTAACTTTTTTGAATACTTCATACATTTTATTTTTATCTTTTTCTACATACAAATTTCCAACCCCTGCTGTTAATGAACTATATATTTGTGAAATTATAGTATTTAATGCTGTTATAATTAAGATATAGTTCGAGTATTTTCCTACTTCAGTTAATCCTACGAAAATAGAAATTAGAATATTATCTGTTGAATTAACTACAATTCCTCCAACTTTATGCATCATCATCGCTTTTGTATTTTTTATTATTTCATTTTTAGTATCTTTGTCTAATTTATTTACTTCTTTTTCTTTTAAATATGGATACATTTTATTTGCTTTAATAGAAACTAATATATTTTCAATTATTGTAAATATTATTTGAATTATTAAATATCCGAAATATTCTTTAAAAATCAATATATATCCAATTTGTATAATATTCATCACTATATAACAGGCATATCTATATATTGTTGCTATATATCTATTTTGATCTGCTATTATTAAATTTCTTTTAAATGAATAAAAATATGAAACTGATGTGTTTATTACAAACAATATATATATTAAACTGATATTCGCAATATTAGGCATGTCCTTTATAAAAACATTTAAAAATGGTGTAATTAACATTCCAATAATTAAAATAATTATTCCTATTATTCTATATACTTTTTTGTATAAATTCATTAACATTTTTAATTTTTCATTGTCTTTTTCCGCTAATGGCTTATATAAACTATATATAATAGCTGATCCTACCCCTAGTTCTGCTAATGTTAATACTGTTAAAATATTTGTAAATAATCCATTTAGTCCTAAATATTCTGCTCCTAATATTTTTATAAATATTATTCTTGCAATAAAACTTATTATTAGTCCTATTCCTTGTCCTAAAAATGCCCATATTAAATTATTTATTGTACTTTTAGTTCGTTGCATTTAATTTATTTATGATATATTTTATAAATAAAACATATCATATGTACTCCTTATATGCTATATTTAGGCTTTTTATAAAGGTTCAACCTATAAACCTTTTTAATATATTTTTAATTTTAGTTGCTATTTTATATATAATATAAAGTCTATTTCTTATAAAAACTTCTATCTTATTTTGCCATTTTAAATTATTTGATTTCATTAAATATTTATATAAAATTTTTTTCTTTTTTAAAATATTTTCTTTTTCATTTATATTCCATTGGTTATATTTTTTACAAATATCATTACACCAAAAAAAATATGTCAATTTATATGAATCAATTAGCATTTGATCACTATATTTTTTTAAAATAGTTATTATTTCTTCATATGCTTTTAAGGCTGTTAGATGTTTATAGTTTATATTGCTATTATAAGCACTATTTTTCCTTAATACATAATTATACAAACATGTAGTAGTAAAACAATATCTCTTTGATTTTTCAGCAATTCTTGCTATAATTAATAAATCTTCACACATATGAATTTGTGAATCTAATTCATTATTCTTAAATAATTCTTTTTTAAATAATTTATTCCATAAAAAACCTTTATAATAATTTTCATTTAAATATTTATAAAATTGTATTTTATCATTAATTAATAATATATTTTCAATATCATTATGCTTTTTATATGTTTTTTTGCCATCTTTTTCTATATAATAATTACACATACTTATATCTGAATTATATCTAACTAAATTATTATATAATACCTCATACATATTTTTTTCTATATAATCATCACTATCTACAAATCCAATATATTTTCCTTTTGCTGTTGATATTCCTATATTTCTTGCTATTGATACTCCTTCATTTTTTTTATGAATAACTTTTACACGTTTATCTTTACTAAAAAATTCATCACAAATTTCTGAACTACCATCTGAAGAACCATCATCTATTATAATTATTTCTAAATTTTTATAACTTTGGTCAATTATAGATTGTAAACATTTTCTCAAATAATTATTTACATTATACACTGGAATTATTACACTTATTAATTCTTGTTTAATCACTATTTTTTTCTCCTAAAACTACTATCTTATTACTTATTAAATACTTCCATATTTCACATCTAACATTTTATAAATTGCATATAATTTCCATGCTATGTAGTCTTCTCTTTTAAAGATTTTAATTACTAATTTTTCCTCATTATTTATTTTATAATCATTTTCCATTGAATTTATAATATTACATGCTTTTATGAAAATTTGTTTTCTCAGTTCTTTTTCTATTTTTCTAGTCCTTAGCCATAAAACCACACTATATTCATATAATACATTAATATATAAATCAATATCTTCTTTTAAATCTATCTTTTTGGATAATTTATATAAATTTTTTATTAAGAAAAATTGATCTAAACATTGTAAATTTTCTGTTTTTTCTATTGATTTTGATATATTGTTATTATGAACACAATAATAATATAATATATCCTCTATGTATAAAAATTTTTTTGCCCTTCTGAATAATATCATTCTAATTATCATGTCTTCATACCAATACCCATTTGGAAATTGTATATTTTCCCATAATTTTGTTTTAAATACTCCTCCCCATGGATATCCTTTATATTTTGTAATATCTTTACCAAGTCCTTTATTATATAACTTTTTCTCATTGTTTTTCCCTTTTTTTATTATTTTATTCTTTTCAATATCATATTCATAATAATTACATCTTACTATATCCGCATCATTTTTATAAGCATTATCTAAAAGATTTTCTATGAAGCTTTCATTTACAAAATCATCACTATCCACAAAAGATATATATTTACTATCAACATTTTTTAATCCCAAATTTCTTGTTTCAGCAATTCCTTTATTTTCTTGTGATAACACTACAATATTTTTATATTTTGTAGCAAATTCATTTAAAATTTCTAAAGAATTATCAGTTGATCCATCATTTATACATATAATTTTATATTTATATTTGGTTTTTTGATTTAATAACGATTCTAAGCACTTCCTTAAAAACCTTTCAGAATTATATACTGGAATTATTATGTTAAGATCTATATTGTCACTTATTATAAATTTATTATCAGTTATTTCTATAGGCTTATTTCTATATTTAGTTTCTATATTATCATATTTACTAAAATTTTTACATTTTGCCTTTGGAAATCTAACCAAAACTAATAAAATATATATTATTTTTCTAATTATTTTAATAAAAAAATGTTTTATCATCAATTAATCTTCCCTTCTTGGTAATACTTCTACTATTTTTGTTGCAATTAATAAAATTGGAAATATTGCTGCCTCATGTCTAACCCATGAACCAAAATCTGGTTCAAATGTCGCTGATGATAACAAAAATGCTAAATATAAATATAATGCTAGTCTTTGTGAAGGATTTTCTTCTTTTATATAGATAATATTTTTCATTATTAAAAGTGAAATTATAATTTGATACGCAACATATGGCAAATATTTTACTCCCATAGGAATTAATTCCACTGGAAATAACATTCTAAAAATCATTAAAAAATAGTCTACTGTAAAAATTCCCAAATTACTCGATTTAAAAATATTTAACATTTGCGTATTTGCAAGCCCGCTTCTTGTTCTTACTCTCAATAATTCATTATATGCTCCTATATCTATTAATTTTATGGCGTTTAACATTATAAAATAAAAAAATGCTAATATAGCTAATAATATAATTACTTTTTTTAAATTTAACCTTTCTTGTTTTATTAACCATTTGTCACAAATAAAAGCTATTATCATTAAAAAGGCAATTATTAATATGTAATATATTCTATAATACATTACAGTTGTAAATAATACTAGGATTGTTAAAATGTACTTCGTTTTGATATTTAATTTTTTACTTACTATTATATAATAGATTATCAAGAAAAATATTAATTGCACAGGTTCTTTTGCTAGACAAAAATCCCATATATTTAATACTATTACTGATATAAATAAAAATGTAAATTGCCATAATTCTAATTTTTTAGTACTCTTAAATATCAATAGAAGTAATATAAAATTCCAAATAATTGATATATATATTTCAAAACCAACTGTAGTTTCAATATTAAAGATGTTTATCCATCTAAAAAATACTGAAGCATTTCCAACAGCATCTGAAATTCCGGTATCTACAAAAGACTTTAATCCTCCTGTCTCATATAAAATTCTATCAATCATTCCATTTCCAATACTCATATCTACTAATACAGATTTTAAAATAGTCCATCTTATTATCTTTCCTATTACAATTAATATTGGAAATAATATAATTATAAAATTTACATTATATTTACTTTTTTTCATTTGTTTTATTTCCTCTCTTTTTGTTTTAAATAGTACTCTTGAAGGTTTTTCACCATATCATCAATAAGGTAACCTGCTTCTATTATTTCATTATCAATACTTTTTCTTTTTATTGGAATATTCATAATCTCATTTGCCCATTCTTTTGGATTATTATTTAATTCTATAAATTTAAAATTTTCATTTATCTTAACTTCATTAGGAACTACATATTTAGAAGTAATACAAGGCAATCCTGAAGCTTGAGCCTCAATTAAAACAAGACCTAAACCTTCATATAAACTCGGAAATACAAAAATATCCATTGCTTGCATAATTTTATTAACCTCGTCACTAAAACCTATAAACAAAACATTTTCTTGTATTCCAAGTGTTTCTATCTTATTCTTAATTTCATTTTCTTTTTCTCCTATACCTACAAGTAACAATTTATAATTTTTATTTTTTAAATACAATTCATAAAATATATCTATTAAAAAAATATGATTTTTTTGATTTGTAAATCTTCCAACATGTCCAATAACAATATCTTCATCAGAAAATTTTAATTTCTTTCTTGTTTCTATTCTAATATCATTGTTAAATTTAAATCTTTCATAATCTATTGCATTATGAATAATTTTAATATCTTTTTTCTTTCCAAATAACCATTCACCTGCTAAACTTGAACATGCAAAATAATCTGTTGCATTTTTTATCAATTCATTTTTTAACATATTTCCAATTAAAATTTTAGCTTTATTTTTTGTTTGAAAACCTATATTATGCGAATGTGCTATTCTCATTGGAATACCATATTTTTTGGCTTCTTTTAAAACTAAAAAATTTTTACTTGAAGAATGTAAATGAACTACTTTATAATCATGATGTTCATTATAAAATTTGTCTAATACCTTTTTTTGCTTTATATACGAAAATGGAGATTTTATCCAACCATCTATTTTATATATATTTATTCCTAATTTTCTGATTTCCTCTTCTAGTGGATATGTTTCTCCATCATTAAATATTAATAAATCTATTTGCATTTTTTCTCTATCATAATGTTTTAATATTTCTAATATTAATTGTTGTATTCCACCATGTCTTAATCTATCAACAAAATACAAAACTTTAGTCATTTTTGTTCTCCTTCATTTTTTATTATAATTCTTGGTTTTTCTAAAACAACTGTAGCATTATCAGGAATATCGTTAAATATCACACAATTTGCACCTATTTTTACATTATTTCCAACTTTAATATTTCCTATAATTTTAGCTCCTGATCCAATAAATACATTATTACCTATTTGAGGTCCATTCCCTGAAAACTCTTTAAGTCCTATTGTAACTTGATGAAATATTGTGACATTTTTTCCTATTCTCGATTTATCAGTTATAAAAATTCCTTTTAGACCATGTGGTAAGAATGGTTTTCCTTCAAAAATACTTCCACCATTTATTCTATGTCCTAAGCTTGCCCCATTAAATGCATCCATTTTTTTTAATTTTAGCAATGCATAACATTTAATAAATTTATTCATATTCTTATTCTGTAAAATAAACTTCAATTTCCAATACTTTTTATCATTATAATGTGAATAATAATTATTTATTTTTCTTTCAATCCAATTCATTATTATCTTAAGGCATTTTTTAAAAATGTCTTTGTTTCCTTTCTAAATTCATCTAACTTATTATTAACTTCATTAAAATCAATTTCTAAGTTAAATATATCATCAATATTTTCTTTTCCTGTTAAAATTCTATTTTTTAAATTTACTAAATTTAATAATGAGTAAATTCTTGAATTTGTTGATATCTTCGAATTTTTATTACTATATCTTTCAAAAGTATAGAATTTTTTATTATTAATTAACGAAAATACAGTACCATGAAAAGAATCAGTACAAACAATTTCAGCATTTCTTATTAAGTTAATCCATTCTGCTGGGCCTATATCATATGGAGCTATATCACAAAATTTATCACTATATTTTACATATTCATCTGCATGATTTAAAGAAACTATTTTAAATCCTGTCTTTCCTTTTAATCTCTCAGCAAATTTTCTATGCTCTATATTATTTCCTAAAAAATAACACAAAATATATTTTTCTTTTATTATTCTATCTTCTTGTTGAATGTCCATCCATTCTTGTTTTGTTAGCAATAATGTAGGATCACATACTAATGTTGCTTCTTTATTAGTTAATTCTTTAACAATTTCTATTCCTGTAGTTTCTCTGACTGATAAATTATCTATTCTATTTAAGAATTTCTTATATTCTTCTTTATATTTATTAGGGATAACTGAAACCCCAAAACTTGTTGAAAGAGATATTTTATTAATATTGTCTGGTACCCAATTTAAAGTGTAATAATTTGCAACAACATTAACTGGTAGCCATAGCTGATCACTTCCAACTATAACATTTGAATAATCTTTACATTTTAAAGTCAGTTCTTTATATGTTTTAAATGGATATGTTAATCTAAACTTTTTTTCAAACTCTTTATATTTTTTATCTCTTAAAGATATATTTTCTCTTAAACTTTTCTTTAGTTTTTTATCTATTCTTAATTTAATCATTCCTAATTTTGATTTTATAAATTCAAAATTAGTTAATTGTGTCATATAGTATTTCTTTTTTCCTTTTGAAAAGTCAATGTTCTCATTTATATTAATAGTTTCATTTTGAATGCTCATATTGTCTAATACTTGCTGTGTTGCATATGCTTGTAACATACTTCCATAGTTATTTTTAAAGTAACATGATACTATACCTACTTTTTTTTCTAAATTTAAATCTTGATCCATATATAATTTTCTCCTTTATATATTTTTTTAATTTCATTTTTACTGTATAGTATATAGAAAAAAGATATATATTTCTCAGTTCCATTCTTCAAGGCGCTTTAGATACTGAATATTCTAATTTTAAATACACACTATAACAGCTTAAAATGAATAACAACTCACTGTCGAACTCACTTTCAAATATATATCTTTTTTCTAAAAACGAAACTTACATATATAATTCTGTATATTTTTTTGCCATAACATTAGTATTATACTTTTGTAAAATATCATCATAAGCATTATTTACAATTTTGCTTAAATCATAATTGTTATTTTGAATATTTTTTATAATATCTGCAAAATCTTCAACAGTTTCACATACAAATCCATTTTCTTCGTTTTGTATAACATCTCTATTTCCAACAACATTACTAACTACACATACTTTTTTCATATACATAGCCTCTAATAAAGAGATAGGTAGTCCCTCCCATAATGATGGTAATATAAATATATCATTTTTACTTATATATTCTAATACTTCACTTCTATTTTTCCAGCCTGTTATATTTATATTATTAGATTTCAATTCTTCTCTTAGTTCACCTTCACCTATCCAAGTAAATTCTATATTAGGAAATTTTTCTGCAATTAAATTAAATAATTTTGGATTTTTCTGATATCCAATTCTGCCTACTGTACATATTTTTAAATTTTCTTCATTTATTTCTTTATTATTTATTTTGTTAATTTCTTTATTTAATTCTTTTACATCTATTCCATTATTTATTAATTTTGAGTTTTTAGATATTTTTAGTGCTTCTTTATATTCTCCATTTGAACAACCTACAATTGTACATTTCCTATTTAATATTGCTACAAATTTTTCTATAAGCCAATATATACATCTTTTTATTTTTGAATCATCTTGCTTTAAAAAAGAAAACCCATGTGGATTATAAAACATTTTAATTTTCTTGGCGCTTACTGCCATTCTCCCTATTATTCCTGCTTTTGAAGAATGTAAATGTATTATATTGGGTTTTTCTTCTTTTATTATTTTCTTTATTTCTAATAAAGATTTAAAATCTTTACTTATACTTATTTTTCTATCAAAGTTCTTTACTTCTATAAATTTTACTTTTTTATTAAAATATTCTTTAAAGTTTTCAGGTGTTTGAGGTCTTAATGAATATGCAATTATATTTTCATAATTATCATCTAATTCATTAAGCAAATCTGAAATCATTGTAAAAACTCCTCCACCAAATGCTTCCACAATATGTAATACCTTCTTCTTTTCTTTCACTTAAATTGCACCTTCTTTTTTGATAACATTTTCGAAAGTTTTATATAAAATTTTGAAGTCTGTTTTTAAAGAATAATCTTTATAGTATTTAACATCATAATCAAGTCTTTCATCAAATGTTGTATTAGATCTGCCATTTATTTGCCATAATCCTGTTATTCCTGGTTTACTTTTTATTATAATTTTATAATATTCTCCCATGTCTTCTCTTTCACTAGGTAAATATGGTCTAGGTCCAATTAAAGACATTTCTCCTGTTAATAAATTTAATAATTGTGGCATTTCATCTAATGATGTTTTTCTTAAAAATTTACCAATTTTTGTTATTCTTGGATCATTTTTTAATTTTTTATATATTTTATACTCTTTTCTTGCTTCTTCATTATTTTCTAGATATTCTTTTAACTTTTCTTCTGCTCCAATTACCATACTTCTATATTTTATTATTTTTATTATTTTGCCATTTTCTCCTATTCTTTCTTGAGTATAAAAAACAGGACCTTCTTCTTTATATATCTTATTTGCAATATAAATTAGTATGGTTAATGGTATTAGTACTATTAGTCCTATAATTCCTGCAAAAATATCTATGGTTCTTTTTACAATTTCTGTAATATATGTATTATATAATTTCTTTTCTCTGTAGCTACTTATTTCTCTTATCCTTTGGTTGTTTATTTCCTTCTTTTCTACAAATCCAATAATATTCCCCATCTCTGCAATAATACTGGTTGATGGTTGAAGTGCTTTTGTATTCATAATATTCCTCCAAAAATTTAATATTTATCTTTTGATGTTTACTCTTCCTAATTAAAATAATAACATAGTTAATGTTCTTTTTCAATATTTTTTGTCGATTTATTTTTTATTTTGCAAACATTTATTATAGAAAAAAGATATATATTTCAAAGTGAGTTTGACAGTGAGTCATTATCCACTATAATCCGTTATAGTGTGTATTTAAAATCTGAATGTTCAGTATCTTAAACGCCTTGGAAAACGGAACTGCGAAATATATATCTTTTTTCTATATGTTACAATATTTCAAAAAAATTAAACCTATAAATATATCTAAAAATATATATTTCAAAGTGAGTTTGACAGTGAGTCATTATCCACTATAATCCGTTAT
>CANSII010000030.1 GCA_947646915.1 uncultured Clostridium sp.
TCATCGTCATCCATGATTTTTCTTTGAAAAATCCCGTCTGCCAAATCTTTTCTTTGTAGCCTTTTCGCTTCGCTCGTTCATCGTCATCCATGATTTTTCTTTGAAAAATCCCGTCTGCCAAATCTTTTCTTTATATCCTTTTTTCTCTTCAATGTTTACAAAATTTCTTTCGAAATTTTGCATAAGATATCTGTAATTCGCTTCGCTCAAACAGCTATCTTAATCATCAGTTCCTCCTGGATCTTTATCATCTCCAGAAGGATCTTTTGGGTCTTCAGTAGTATTACCTATCGGATCTTCTACAGTTGTATTATTACCTATAGTATTATTACTAGGATCAGTTGTTGTATTTTCAGGTGGTTTTTCTACAGTATTATTATTTTGATTATCACCATTTGGTTCTGTTGGCACATTTGGTTTAGGTTCTTCAGCTGGTTTTGTATGAACTGTACAAACTTCTTCAATTTGTTCTTTCCCTGATAAGCCTGAAGCTCCTATTGATTTCCATAGACCTAATTTTTCTTTTGGTATTACTCCACCATAAGCAACTTCTTCAACTTGATCTTTTGGACAATATTCATTAGCTACATGTCCTGAAGCTTTACATATACTTTGTATACCATGTCCTTCACATTTTGTTGGTAAATTATCTGGTGTAAAAATTTCACTATATGTATCTTTACATGTAGATGTTGCTATACATCCTGTTACCTTACAGATTGTTTGACTTACTAATCCACTTGGCTTGTTAAAGTTTTTATTAGGCAAATCTTTATGAATACTTTTCATAACTGTAGACCATAATTGACCTGCTGGGTTTCTACCATCAACACTGTATACTGTACCATTAGCGTATTTTAATGCTTCTGGTTCATCAAATCCCCACCAACATGCTGTTGCATAATATGGTGTCATACCACAAAGCCATCTATCTTTATAATCATCAGTTGATCCTGTTTTAGCACATGTTTCCATACCTTGGACTTTACAAAATGTGGCTGTACCTCCACCTATGACAGGTTCTTGCATAATTGATCTTGCAATATACGCATTTTGTTCTGATATTACTCTTGTTTTTTCTTGCGTAGGTGCTAAAATTGTATTACCATTAGAATCTACAACTTTTGTATAGAATGTTGGTGTTATATATACTCCATCATTAGCAATTGCTGCATATGCTCCTGCCATTTCTAAAGGACTTATTCCTGTACTTAGACCTCCTATTGATAAAGATAAACCTGCATCTTTTGTATCATCAAGTGTTGAAATTCCCATTTTTCTTAAATATTCTAAAGATTTTGCAGGTGATAATTCAGCCATAATTTTAACCATAGGAATATTTTGAGAAGTGCTAATACACTGTCTTATATTTATTAAACCTCTTGGAGCATTCCAATCACCTGGTTTATAACCTTTAAAATCAGTTAAAACATCATCATATATTGTTGCAGCTGTTATTATTTTTTCTTGTAGTCCTGGTACAACATCTGCAAGTGGTTTCATAGAAGAACCTGTTTGTCTAATCATTTGAGTTCCTCTGTTCCATCCAGTAGCATATTGTTCTCCTAATTTTCCTCCAACTGCTACAACTTGACCTGTAGTATGATCTATTATTACCATTGCAGCTTGTGTATGTTCATTTTTTAAGTTTCCATCACTATTTTTTTCTCTACCTTTAACTTGATATTTTGGCTTTGCAAATTCTTCTTCAACTGTTTTTTGTATTGTTGGATCTTCTGTTGAATATATTGTTAATCCACTACTATAAACATAATTTCTCGCCAATTCTCTTGATATATTTTTTTCTTGCATTACTTGCTCAATAACTTGATTTATTGTTGCATCAGTATGATATGAATATGTAGAATTAGTACTTATACTACCTTTAGTAAATGGTAAACCTTCTTTAACTTTTGCTACTGCCGTATTATAATCTTCGTCATTTTTAATTAATTTTTGATTTTTCATTTCATCTAAAACAACTAATGTTCTCTCTTTTATTAAATCAGTACGATCCTTTGTTGTGTCAAATGGATTATATGCATTTGGTGAATTATTTATTCCTGCTAAAAATGCACATTCAGCTAAATCTAAGTCTTTTGCTGTCTTATTAAAATAATAATTTGCTCCAAGTTCTACACCATGAATATTTTCTCCACCAACAAATATTATATTTAAATATAACTCTAATATTTGATCCTTTGAAATCATTCTTTCAACTTGTATAGCTTTAGACCATTCCTTAACTTTTCTCATTACACCATCAATTCCTGATCTAGCTTTTTCATTTGTAACATTTTTTACTAATTGTTGTGTAATTGAACTTCCTCCATATGAAGAATTTTTTGTAATTACACCTAATATTGCACCTGCTGTTCTTTTTATATCAACACCATTGTGATTATAAAATCTTTTATCTTCTATTGCCACATATGCTTTTGGTAAATATGGTGACATTTCACTTATTGATATTACTTTCCTTTTTTCATCTTCACTTAAATTTGCTATTTCATTTCCGTTTTTGTCCAAGATTACTGAGTTAGATGCACCTACTGTTAGTTCATCTTTTGTTATTTCAAAATCATCTCCAAAAAATCCAAAACATATTGCTGCAACTACTCCTGCTCCTGCAACACATAACAATAATATTAATATTATAATTAATCTTATTACTAATTTTAACTTAGGATTCATTTTCTTTTTATTCTTATTTTTGCTTTTTTTATTATCTGTTTTTCCAGTATTCTGCGTTGTTTTCTTTTTTGTTACTTTTTTATTATTATTTGGCATTTTACATTTACCTCCTTGCCAATTTTATATGTTTCTTATTATATTATACTTTAATTAAAATTGCAATGTCCATTGGGGTTTAAGTTTCGACTTCTTGCAAAAAATATAGTTAAAGCTTTGCTTGTTACAGATGACTTATGCATAGCTAGACATTAATACTCTTCAATTTTTATATATAATTTTTCTTCTAATCCATATTTTTTCTCTACTTCTATTCTAGTAATTTGATTATCATCTTTAAAGGCAAATTTATTCATGCTATCTAGAACCACTTTAACTATATTATCTATATCAGGTTTTTTTGTTGGACTTATATTATTTTCTAACATTTCATTAATTTCAGATTTATTTGTTGTTTTTGGTATTCCAAAATATGCTATTATTTTTACTTCTACTCTTTTTTCTAATATCTTAAATCTTGGATATTTTAATAAAAAATATTGTTCTATTAGTGTTTCATAATCTTTTGTTTTTGTTGGTGTATATACTATTCCTGTATAAGTATTTAATCTAGGTCTTCCTTTTCCTATTACTTTTCCTGGCACTTCAAATTCATATATCATTTGTTCTTTTCCTTCCATACATACTTTATCTTAATTGTAAGCCTTGCTATATAACTTTTTTTATTTTAGCATAAATTTTTAAATCTGTACATAAATTTAAGGTTTTAATTTTTCCTTTTTCTAGATATTTTTTCTATAATTAATTTATATAAAAAACAACTTTAAAGTATATAAATTAAAAATTTGCAAATTATAATATAAAGTTTATTTTTTTGGAGGAATTCTATGGAAAATCAAAATTTAAATATTTTAGATGAAGTTAATAAAGGTGCTACTATGGGTATGGATGCAATAAATATTATTTCTGAAAAAGCAAAAGATGAAGACTTTCAAAATGTTTTAAAAACAGAATATTCAAAGTACAAAGATATATCAAGAAGAGTAAACAATCTATATTCCAACTATTCTGATAAAGAGCCTCATGAGACTAATGCTATGACTAAAATGATGACTTGGTATGGTGTTCAAATGAAAACTATGTCTGATGATACTACTTCTAAATTGTCTGAATTAATGATGCAAGGTACAAATATGGGGATTATTGAAGGTAGACGTTTACTAAATCATAATGATAATGCTGCTTCTGATGTTAAAGATATTTTAAATGAATTTGTTGTTATGCAAGAAGATAGTGTTGAAACATTAAAGAAGTTTTTATAAATATATTTTAACTATATAATTAAAGGCTGATAGCTCTATGCTTCAGCCTTTTTATGTTATTATTTTTTACCATTTTTTATCTTTAAAGATTTTGTCTAAAAATCCCATTGAACTTTTCCTTTTCTTTTGATAAAATTCATCTTCTTGATTTTCATACATATAATTATTATAATCATCAACTTCTGCGTTTTTTTGTATCTCATTTTTCAGAACTTTAGTTAAGTCATCTTCATCAGCATTTTTCATTATTTCTTGTTTTAGAATATTTGTTAAATCTGCATTTTCATCATAATCATCATAATTATAATTATAATAATTATCATCTTCTTCAACTTCAATATATTCTAATTCATCTTCATCATATTGCATAACATTAGATATTTTCTCTAATATCTGATTTTTTAATGATTTTCCTTTTTTCTTCTTTTTACTTTTTCCAAAGTCTAATTCTTTTTTTAATTTATGATTATATTTTTCTTGGTATGTATCATCTTCTATATATTGATTATACTTTTGATTAAAATCATTTCCTTCTGCATAATTATAATTATTATGGTCATAGTCTTCTTCATAATTATATTTTTGATAGTATTTTTTTTCATATTCATCATGTTCTAAAAATTCATTTCCGCTTAACCATTCTTCTTGCGGTTCTTCAAATTCTAAGGGAGTATTTTTTTTAATTTTTTTATTTTCTTCTTCAAAATCATAATATCCAAAAATTTCATCATAGTCTTTTTCTTTATAGTTATTATCTTGATTACTTATTGAGTTTTTGTTATTATTGTTGTAATTATATATATTATTTTTACTACTATTTGCTACTATTATCTTATTTTCTCTTTTACTCTCTTGTTTATTATTTTGTGTTATATTCTCTTCTATATTTTGTTTTCTATTATTTTTGTTTGTATTTTTTTCTTCCGTTTCTTCTAGATTCTTACTATCTATATTTTTTGGTTGTTCTAAACTTATTTTACTATTTTTGTTGTCTTTTTGTTTATTCTTATTTTCTATATTATTTTTTTTATTTTGTTTATTTTCTTTTTTGTTATTATTTTTTACTGTTTCCTCTTTTCTTTCTTCTTCTATTTCTATATCTCTATATAATTTATTTATTTCTTCTTCTATTTTTATTTCTCTTTGTGTTTTTTTGTCTTTTTTATTTTCATATTTCTTACTTTCTTCTAAGTCTTCATTAATTGTTTCTATTTTTTCATCTTTATCTTTAAATATTTCCTCTATTTGGTCTTCCTCTTCTTCGTCTTCAAATATTTCTTCTATTTGGTCTTCCTCTTCTTCATCTTCAAATATTTCTTCTATTTGATTTTCTTCTACTTCTTCATTTTCAATTATATCTTCTATTTGGTCTTCTTCTAATTCTATATCGTCATATAATTTATTTATTTCATTCTCTATTTCTATATCTTCTTGTGTTTTTTCTTCTTTTATTTCTTCTTCAAATTCCTCTTCATCTTCATATATTCCTGTTATTTTGTCTTCTTCTGTTTCTATATCCTCATATATTTCATTTATTTCGTCTTCTTTAATTCCCTCATATATAGAGTTAATTTCATCTTTCTCTTCTTCTGTTTCTCCTTCATCTTCATACAACTCATCATTTTCTAAAACATCATTATCATCATAGTCTAGTATATCTTCATATTCTAAAATATTTTCGATTTTTTCATTATTTTCTTCAAGTTCTTCTGTTTCTTCTATTGTTTCCAATTTATATTCTGATAAATCTTTTTCAAACTTTTCGCTTACTTCATTTATAAATACATCATATATATTTTTTATTTCCTCAATTCTCCAATAGTTTGAATTGATTATTGTCCCTGCTTGAATTTTTATGTTGTTTATTTCTTTTTCAAATGATCTTTCTTTTTCTTCAATATTTTTTAAATATTCTTTATTAAATAATTCTTTATATGCTTTTTTTGTTGACTTATTAGTAATTTCTCTTAAAATTAATTCATATAAATTGTCAAATTGTTTTATATCTAAATCAAATTTTTGGCATGCGTCTTCCATTAATTGATTATGTACTTTTTCTCCATTTATTGATGTCATTCTTTCATTGTCTAAAAAGCTAACTATATAATTTTTTTCTGCTTTTAAGAATGCTAGTTTAACACTTATATCTCTTGAAGCCTTTTTATTTTTTTCTATTTTTATTTCGTCATTGTTTATTCCTATTAATAGTTTTCTCATTTTGTCAAATACCATTATATAACATTCTGCCTCTTTTTTCGCAATTTTGTTTCTTGCTGAAACTGCTTTTTCTATTACTTTTCTATTGAATGGTAATTTTTCGTCTATTCCATTATTTATCATTATTTCTGTAACTTCTTGTTCTTCTGCTTTATTTTCTGTTGATATAAATGTTTTTAGTTTTTTTAATGTTTCTATTCCTATTTCTTCTATTATTTCATTTGATTCTTCTATTAGTTTTAAATATTGTTGTTCTTCTGTTCTTCTTTCTCTTGAACATATATTTCTTTCTTTTTGTTTTTCGTTAAATATTGATAGATAATTCACAAATTCTGCTTTCAGTTCTTCTAGCCTTTCATTATTTTTTATTATAGTTTCTTGTACTTTTTGTAACTTTTTTTCAAGAAGTGCTGGATTTTCATCTAAATTTTCAAATAACTGGTTTCTTTCTTCTTCTAATCTTATGTTTAATTTGTATATTTTCTTTTGTTCTTGTTGAATTGCTCTTATTCCATTTGCTATTGTATCGAATTCATATATTACTGTTTCTTCTTTTTCAAGTGTTAATTGATATTTTTGTATTTCTTCTACTAAATCTTTGAAATTTTTGTAGTTCGTTTTTAAGTTTGGCTTTTCGTCTAGCTTTAGTACATTAGTATAATATCTTTCTAACACTATTGCACTTCTCTCATACATTTTTAGTCCTCCTATTTTTATGTTTTCGTTCTTGTATAGTTTTCTCTATTTTATCACGTATATAAAAAAATAACAATACTAAAATTTTTTTAAATTTCGGTTTTTTATTTTTCAAACTTTATTATAGAAAAAAGAAATATATTTCTTTTTTCTATATAATTTACTTTTGCCAAAAAACGAAGCTTAAATAAAATTAAATATTTTTACAAACCTTAACTTTTACAATTCTTTTATCTTCATACTCTTCAACCTTGTAAGTAACATCATCAGTTTCAACAATAGGTTTTTCTTCATCATCAGGAATTCTACCTAATTTATCTTGAAGATAACCTGATAAAGTATCATAATCGCCTTCAGGAATATCAACAGCCAAAATTTTTTTAAGTTCATTTATTGCAACACTACCATCAATAATAAAAGTATTTTCATCTATTTTCTCAAATTCACTTTCAATATCATCATATTCATCAAAAATGTCGCCAACTAGTTCTTCTAAAATATCTTCCATTGTAACTAGTCCTGCTGTACCACCATATTCATCTAATATTATTGCCATTTGATTATTGTTTTTTTGCAATTCTTTAAATACCTCATTAATTGTTTTTGATTGTGCAACAAAATATGCAGGTCTTATTATTTCTTTTAAGCTTATTTCTGATCTTTCTTTCACATATTTTAACAAATCTTTTAAATATAAAATACCTTTTATATCATCTATATTTTCCTCATATACAGGTATTCTACTATATTTATATTCATCTAGTTCTTCTATTACATTTTTTACTTTTGAATTTATTTCTAGTGCATATATGTCTGTTCTATGTGTCATTATTTCTAATACTGTTATATCATTAAATTCAAATACATTATTTATTAATTCTTTTTCATCTTCTTGTATTGATCCTTTTTCTTCTCCTTCATCTACCATCATTTTTATTTCTTCTTCTGTTACTACTTCTTCATCATTTTCTGTTACTCCAAATATTTTTGATATTATATTTGTCGATTTTGTTAATAATTTGACAAATGGTAATGTTATTTTATTTATTGCATTTATTACTCCTATTGTTTTATATGCTACTTTTTCAGAATGTTTCATTGCAAGCCTTTTTGGTACTAATTCTCCAAATACTAATGTGAAATATGATAATATTATTGTTATTATTATTATTGATATGTTTTGCCATACTGCTAAACTTATGCTTGGTATTATTTTGTTTAATATTGGAGCAAGTTTACTTGCAAATAGGTCTGACGCAAATGCACTTGATAAGAACCCTGCAAGTGTTATTCCTATTTGTATTGTTGCTAAAAATCCACTTGGATTGTCTAGCATCCTTTTTATTTGTTTTGCTTTTTTATTTCCTTCTTTTGCTTGTTTTGATATTTTTGCGTCATTTAATGATATATATGCTATTTCACTTGCTGCAAAGTATGCGTTTAATAAGATTAATATTACTAAAACTAATATTTGAGATAACATATTCTTTCCTTTCCTGCTTTTTACTATTTATATTTAGTTTGAGTATTTTTTATTATATTTAAACATATTTTTTGCTTTTTTATAATATTTACATACTAATTTTACTCAAATAAAATTGTATAAAAATTTTTATATTAGTTAATAATTATTTTTTGAATACTCTTCCATGTATTTTGTAATTTTTTTATATGCTATTTCATCTTTATTAAAAAAGAATTTTTTACTTTTTAAAACTATTCCTTTAGAAATTTTAATTACAAGAATTAGAAAAGATCTAGTATTTCTACTAGACCTTTTCCTGAAATTACAAATTGTAAAATATACAATTATAACTTCTAGAAATTTCTAAATTAATTTCAATATAAATTTGGAAGATTTATACAGTCATTATAAATTCTAGAAATTTCAATATTGGTACTAAAATCATGATTAATATTATGATTAATACAATAATATTCATGATTTTTTTAATAATTTCGTTGTGTTTAAGCCGGATTGCAAAGTCATAACAACTCGCTATGATAATACCGATTATAAACATAACTACATAAATGGCCACCTTCATCATGTTGTGTACCTCCTTTGTTTCGTCAGAATAGATAACTTCTCTATTCCTATTTACATGTTCTATAATTATTATACATCATTTTACATAAAATTGCAATAGTAAACTTAAAAAAATTAATTATTTTTATCCTTATAAACCTTAATAATATCTTTAAAACTCATTTTAGTACCATAATTCAAAATAGCACTAGAATAAATCTTAATAGCAACTTGAGCAATAATCAAAATAGTAACAACTAAAATTGCAATAGACAAAATAACATCAGTTGTACTAGCAAGACCCATCATAATTCTAAAAGGCATACAAAATGGTGAAGATATTGGGAACATTGAAGCAAAAACATTTAATTCACTCGTAGGGTTCATCATTGTAAAATATGAAAAGTAAAAACCAATAACAGCCAAAATTGCTACAGGAGTATTAGCAGATTGAATATCCTCAGGTTTGCTAACAGTTGAACCTGTCAAAGCATATAATAACGCATAAGCAAAATAACCTAATATAAAATATAATACTGTAATTACACCTAAATATGGTGTAATATTAGATACATCTAAAACTGAGTTGATTAATTCAGGTTCTAGAAAAGCTTTTGCACTTATTAATGCTGTACCAACAATTAAAACCATCTGTACTAATCCTACTACACCAATTCCAATTGTTTTTCCAAGAACTATAGTTCTTGGAGTTGTTGATGTTACAAGTGTTTCCATTATTTTTGAAGTTTTTTCTGTTGTTATTGAACTTGATACTTGATATGCACAAAAATATATTGCATAAAAAAGTACGATAGATAATAACATCATTGCAAATATATTTCCACTAGCTTTTTGTTCTTCTGTTTGTTCTAAACTAAATTCAAAATTTGGTGTTATTTGTTCTAATTGTTGTTGTGTTAATCCTAATTTATTAATTTGCAAATTAGAATATAATGTATTAATTGTATTTACTATATTTTCAGGTACATTTTGCATCATATTTGAATTTTTTACAATATATCTAATTTTTATATTTTTATCTTGGGGCTCTATTATTATTGCTGATTCTATTTCTTCATTTTCTATTTTTTCTTTAATTTCATCATATGAAATGTCTTTATTTTCTATTTCTACTTCAAATTCTAGATTTGCTTCTTTTAATGTTTGTAATGTTCCTTCAAAAACATTTTTGCTATCAATTATTAATAATTTTTCTCCTACATCTTCACCTTTTATTGATTTTAAGATATTTGGAATATTAAATCCTACTAATATCAATACCAATATTATAAGTGTTGATATAACAAAAGATTTTCTTTTTATCATATCTTTAATTGTAAACTTCATAACTGTATATAAATCTTTCATTTTATTCACCCACCTTTTCTATAAAAATATCATTTAATGTTGGTTTCTTTATCTCAAATTTATTTATTATCACACCATCTTTTACTAATTTTTCTAATAAGTTATGTGCAACTTTTTCATCTATTATTTTTATTATGTAATCATTATTTTTTTCAAGTTCAACTTCTAACTTAAATTCTCTAATATATTCATCTATATTTTGATTTACATCTATTTCTAATCTATTTGCAGGATATGTTTCTTTTATTTCTTTTAAATTTCCTTGTAATACTGTTTTTCCTCTATTTAAAATTAAAATATCACTACAAAATTCTTCTATTGTTGCCATTTGATGTGCTGACATTATTACATATTTTCCATTTGCGACTAAATCTATTATTATATTTTTTAAAATCTCTGTATTTACTGGATCTAGTCCACTAAATGGTTCATCTAATACTACTAATTCAGGATTATGTATTATTGCTGTCATAAATTGAATTTTTTGTTGATTTCCTTTTGATAATTTTTCTGCTGGCATTTGTATATATTCTTCTACTTTTAATTCTTTTGCCCATTTTGTTATTGCTTTTTCTGCTTCTTGTTTGTTCATTCCTTTTAATTCTGCAAAATACATTAATTGATCATATATTTTTGTTTTTGGATATACCCCTCTTTCTTCAGGTAAATATCCAAAATTGACATTTTTTCTATCTACTGGTTTTCCTTTCCATGTTATTTCCCCACTATCTTTTTTTATAATTCCTAATAGCATTCTTATTGTTGTTGTTTTTCCAGCTCCATTTGTTCCTAGTAAACCATATACACCTGGTTTTTCTATTTCTAATGATATATTGTCTACTGCTTTTTTTCCAACAAATGTTTTTGATACATTTTTTAAAATTAAACTCATGGTTTTCCCCCTCTTTTCATATTTTAGTTAATATGAACATTATACATTAATTTATTGTATATTTCAATATTTTTTAATTTAAGTTTCAGTTTTTTTATCTTATATATCTTTTTTCTTAGTAATACATTTTACAAAAACCCAAAACTTAAATTTATAAAATTTTAACTATCTTTTCACATTTCGACAGCTTTTTTATTTTAATATAACTATAATTTATATTATATTTATTTGAAATAACTTACTTGCATGGAAAGGAGCAATAATGACATATTACAGATACTTATACTCAAAGATAAAAGCTTCCTCTTCACAATTTTTAGAAATGGAGCTTTCAGATGAAGAAGCTAGAGCTTTAGAAAATTATCCAATTTTTGGTTTTTTTTCTAAAGTAAATTCTAATACTTATAAAATAAATGCCGAAGCAATTCGGCAAAAATACTGCTAACATGCACATAATATTGCAAGTAAGTTTTGTCAATGCTGTGTATTGACAAATAAATATAAAGCTTATTGTAACCAAAATTATTTGGATATAATAAGCTTTCTTTTTTAACTTTTTTTATAATCATTTGGAATATTAAAAAAACTATCATTTACATCATCATATGATAAATCTACTTTTTGAATTTCTTCTTTTTCATCTAAAATTATTTTAATATATACAAGTTTATCATTATCATAATAAAATCTTGTTTTTGAATAATTTGTAGACAAATTATCATTTAATAAAAAGAAACCATTACCTGAAAATTCTTCATATCTATAAGATTTTCCATCAATTTTTTCTTTACCAGTTTCAGTAGAAGTATTTTTTATTTGTTCTAATTCATTTTTTATTTCATTTAGTATAGTTGTATTATTTTGATATTCAAAATACCTTTTAGATCTATCATCAATATAATAAGTATTACCATTTTTAACAATATATTTTGTTTTAATTCCATTTTTTATAATTTCTTTATACGCCATTTCTCCATCTATAATAGTTGTTACTTTATTACTATTATCAACTGTTCTAACTAATTTAATCTTATCAGTTTGCACAATTTTATCATAAACTTCTGATGTTTTTGTATTATCTATTTTCTCAGTGTCTATTTTATTTTGTTTATTTCCAATAAATAAGAATATTACTACTAAAACAATAACTATCAACATTATTGTTGTTAAAATCATTATATTTTTTTTATTCATTTGTATCTCCTACTTTCCTATATTTTACAATAAATTTTCTATATCTTTTACTATTTGTTCTTTTGTAATTCCATTTTCTTTTAATAGAACATCTACATCATATCTATCATAAAAAGACTTCGAAATACCATAATTTTTTATCTTCATTGGAGATAAACTATAAAATCTTGAAATTTTCTCACCAAATCCACCATCTAATATACCATCTTCAAGAGTAATAACAATTTCATGATTTGATTTTAAATCATTTAATAAATCATTATCTACACCTGTAATATATCTAGGGTTTATTAAAGTTGCATTTATATTTAATTTTTCATTTAATTCTTTTAGTACTTCTTCCCCTAATTGATAAAAATCTCCTAAAGCAATTATAGCAACCCTATTACCTTGTTTTTCAACTTTATATTTATTTAAATTACTATAATCACTATCTACTTTTCTATTATCAGATATTACTCCATTACATGGTATTCTAATTGATACTGGATATTGTGTTTGTTCTATGCTCCAATCTAACATGGCAAAATACTCTTCTTTAGAAGTTGGTGCTAAATACACCATATTAGGAATATTAGATATTAAAGGAATATCATATAAACCTAAATGTGTAATATCGTTCATACCATATACTGATGCTGTATTTACTAAAATCGTAGCAGGATTACTATTTATACATAAATCTTGTGATAGTTGATCATATGTTCTTTGCATAAAACTTGCATGTGTTGCAAATATTGGTTTACCACCATTTTGTGCAATACCTGAAGCCATTGCAACTCCATGTTCTTCTGCAATACCTACATTAACAAATTGTTTTCCTGCAAACTCTCTTTTCTCTTTGGTAAATCCTATACATTGTGGTACACCTGCTACAATTGCAACAACTTTTTTATCTTGCTTCATTTTTCCGAAGTAAATAATCTGCTGTTAATGTTCCATAATCCTCACCACTAAAATTAAACCTTAATTTTCCTGTCTCTTTATCAAAAGGCATATTCCAATGCCAATCTTCTTTATTCTCTTCGGCTATTTTATATCCATTTCCTTTTTGAGTATTTATGTGAACTACAATTGGATGTTGTATATTTTTTACTTTTTCAAATGTTTGTATAAGTTTTTCAATATTATTTCCTTCATTTACATATACATAATCTAGCCCTAATGCTTTGAATAAGTTACATTCGCAAGTTCCATTTGTTTCTCTTAGCTGTTTTAAATTTTTGTATAAACCACCATGATTTTCTGCAATAGACATTCCATTATCATTCACAACAATTATAAAATTACTTCCTTGTTCTCCTACATAATCAAGACCTTCTAATGCTTCTCCACCACTTAAAGATCCATCGCCTATAACTGATATAATATTATAATTTTCATGTTTCAAATCTCTTGCTTTTGCTAAACCAGAAGCTAAACTTATTGATGTTGATGTATGTCCTATTTTAAAAAAGTCGTGTTCACTTTCATCGGGATCTGTATAACCTGCTACATCATCATATTTTTCCTCATAAATAAAAGCATCTTTTCTTCCTGTTAATATTTTGTGAGTATAACTTTGATGTGATACATCATAAACTATTTTATCAACTGGAGAATTAAAAACATAGTGCATTGCTATGGTTGCTTCTATCATACCCAAATTTGGTCCAACATGTCCCCCATGAATACTTAATTTTTGTAATAAAATTTGTCTTATTTCTTCTGAAAGTTTATTTAAGTCTTCCTTTGATAATGTTTTCAAATCTTTTGGTTCATTAACTTTTTTTAATATTTCCAACACTCTACCTCCTAATTTTCTATTTTTTCTTATTTTATCACAAGTATATAAAAAAATAAAGCTATATATCTTTTTTAAGTTTTGGTTTTTTTATAAATTTAATTATAGAAAAAAATATATATTATAAAGCGAGTTTGACAGTGAGTCGTTATTCACTTTAAGTCATTATAGTGCATCTCTTAGGTTTGAATGTTCAGTATCTTAAACGCCTTGGAAAACAGAGCTGAATAATATATATCTTTTTTCTATATAATATATTTTTTGCCAAAAAACAAAAGCTTTAATATAATTTTTATAAGTTATAAAAAGTTACTATTTTGCAGCTATAAAAATATAATTTTTTCAATTTGTTTATTCTCAATTAAATCATAGATTTTAACATTACTTCTTAAATCATTCATATTTTTACCATGGGCTGTAAAAATCCCCTTAACACCAGAAAAAAATGCGTATTTAATAGCTTCAATATCATCATTATTACCAATCTCATCACAAGCAATAACATCAGGAGACATACTTCTAATTAACATTTTCATACCAACATCTTTACTAACATTCTCAATAACATCTGTTCTAACTCCAACATCATTTTGAGGAACACCCCTATAACAAGCAGCAATTTCTCCTCTTTCATCAACTAATCCAATTGTTTTACCAACAAAATTAATTTCTTTAATACCATTACTAACTTGTCTAACAATATCTCTTAACATTGTTGTTTTCCCTTTAGCAGGAGGTGATACAATAATTGTGTTAAAGACTGTTTTATTCTCAATATCTAAGATATTTGATAAAATCTTATTACTACAACCAATCACTTCTCTAGCAACCCTAAAATTTAAACTTGATATATATTTAACATTTATAATCTTTCCATTTTCAATAACACATGTTCCAGTAATACCAACACGATGCCCACCTTGTACAGTTATAAAGCCCTCACAAATTTGATTTTTATAAGCATATATAGAATTTTCACATAATTTTTCAACTATGTTTAATATTTCGGACTGTAATACTTTGTATTCTAATATAAAATCACTATCTCTTAATTTTATTACAATAGGTCTTTCAGCTTTTAATCTTATTTCTCTAACTTCATCTAAAATTTTTTCATCATCAGAAAATATTTTGTATAAAATTTGATATATATTAGTTGGAAAATATCTTAAAATCTCTTCTATCTTCATATAACTTCTCTCTTTCTTTTTGTCCATTTGGGACAGAGCTTGAAATATTTTTTATAATATCCATTTGGAAATCTACAAAAAGAAACATCCCCAATGGACATGTATATTTTATAAATTTAGGGTAATAATAATATTGGTGATAAATTTGAAAAATAAAATATGGATAATTTTAATTCTGTTATTAATAATAGGAATTACAGCTTTTCTATTTTTTAATAATAAAAATAATAATAAAGCTGAAAACAACTATGAAACAAGTAGAACTTCAACAAATGATACATCTAAAAATGAATTAAATGAAGTATCTAAAAATGTTGTTGAAATACAAAAAAATGCTACAGGATTACCTAATCAAAAAGAAGAAGAAATTGCAACTTTTTCTACAAAAATATATACTAAAGATTCTAGTAGACAAAATAATATAAATATAACTTGTTCAACATTAAATGATACTATAGTATCTAATGGTTCAGTTTTTTCTTTTTGTAATACAGTAGGACAAGCCACAACTTCTAAAGGTTATCAAAAAGCTGATATTTTTGATAAAGATGGTAATAAGAAAAAAGGTCTTGGTGGCGGAAACTGTCAAGTTAGCACAACATTATATAATGCTATTTTAGCTGTGCCAACTTTAGTTGTTACTGAAAGACATGAGCATAGTAACAAAGTTCCTTATATTCAAACTGGAAAAGATGCTGCTGTAGCGTATGGTAGTTATGATCTTAAGTTTAGAAATGATCTAGGTAATGATATTAAAATTAAAGCTTCATCAGATGGCAATAATGTTACAGTTTCTTTATATAAATTAAGTTAGCTATATATTTTACAAAACATATAATATTAATCTAAAAAAATTAGTTCGACCTGAGTCGTTAATTTTTATATTTATTTTTCTACAATTATCGCATTTGGTAAATATCTCTCTCCAATTGGTGTTGAAGTTTTATTGACAACTTTTCCATTATAATACATTGTAGCTGATGAACCTCCATCTAAATTTGCAGCATTATAAGCATCATACTTATTAAATATTTTTTGCAATTCTAAGAAATTTGTTCCTAAACTATATCCTGGCTGTCTTCCATCTATAGCAACAAATATAAATGTTCCATCTTTTCTTTGACCTATTGCCATTCTTGGATGTATACCTCCAGAGTTTGAATTTGTAATTTGATTTTTACCATTTACTATAATATATGGACCAAATTCTACAGCTGATTCTATTCCAGCATTTATTGCCTGCTGATATGTATATTTTCCAAGTACTAATTTTCCCTCTTTACTTAGACCAATTAAGCTATATGTTGCATTTTTATTACCATATTGCAACTTTTTATTTATAATTGTAGCTTTACATAACTGATTCCCCATTCCAGTTCCTTCAGGATCTGTAAAACCTCCTGCATTTATACCTGCTATTGCATTATTTTCTTTAACTATTTGACTTAATTTTGTCCCACTATTATTTTTTCTGCTATCTACTAATTTTACCTTTGAAGCATCGGGAACTATCATTACATATCCAACATAATTTTTACCTGTTATTTTTTCAACAGTTATATCTTTTTTCTCTTTATTTAAAACAATTGTAATTGCATCTGAATTTGAATCTTCATTATTTTCAACTTCAAGTTCTTTTAAAATTTCATCAATTTCTTCTTTAGATAAAAACCATGTTGCTAAATATTGATGATTCATTGTTGACATTGCAGTTGCTACCCATAATTGTTTATATTTTTTAAATAAATTTGTTTTAAAAAATAAATATATAAATATTATTCCCAAAAGTATTAATACAATTAGAATTTTTAAAAATAAAAACATTTTTTGCTTTAATGTTTTTTTCTTTTTTCGTTTATTTCTTTTAGTTTTTTTATTTGGTCTTCTATTTGGTTCTTTATTTTCTATATTCTTTTTTTCTTCATGTAATTTATATTCATTATTTAATATTACATTTGTCATTGTATCTAAGTCCATTTATAAGTATCATTCCTCTCTTGATTAAGACATTTTATCTTAAGTTTTGTAAATCTTGTCGAATTATATCATTTGTAAATAAATATGTCAAAAATTTCTTAATTCAAGTTTCGCTTTTATAGCTTACAAATTTGATTATAAAAAAAAAGATATATATTTTAAAGTGAGTTCGACAGTGGGTCGTTATTCACTTTAAGCCATTATAATGTGTATCTAAAATTTGAATATTTAATGTCTTAAACGCCTTGGAGAACGGAACTGAAAAATACTTATCTTTTTTCTAAATACTATAGTTAAAAACTAAACTTAAACTTCTTGATCTTAGGAATAATATTTAAATAGACATTAATAAGATTTATTTATTAGATATATGAATATTTTCAATTTGTGCATTCATTTCTCTAGAAACAATATTTTGAATTTGAGCAATCTGTTCTTTAGAAAGTTCTTTACTACCAATAATTACACTAATACTATCACCATTAACAAAAATAACACTATCATTAAAACCCTTTGTCTTAAATAAATTCTCGCAAATCATAATTCTGTTCTTAATATTATTTATTTTAGTAACTTCTTCAGAAGCTGATTGTCTTTGTGTCTCTAGAGAATTTGCATTATTTAAAACCTTTTCATAAGTTGCTATCATTTGAGAATACATAGTATCTCTTTCTAATTTAGAAGTAGTAAAATAGTCATCACTATTAGAAGTTTTTGAATTTGTGGATACAGTATTATTATCAGCTAAAGATTTTTCATTTGCTGTGTTATTTGATACATTATTTGATTTATTATTAATTGTACTATTGTTTGTATTATTAGTTGCATTATTAGAAACAACGTCATTACTACTAACTAATTGAGCATCTCCTATATTTGACATTTCCAACATCTCTTCTTCTGTTGCACTTGTTTGATATGAAGTATCTAAATTATTTGAACTAGTATAATTTAAATATCCTGCTGTTACCAACATTAAAGCAATTACATAAATAATAATTTGATTTTTTTTAAACATTTTCATATATATAACCTCCATTTTTTTGTCCATCAGGGACGTTTCTTTTTGGACAATTACTGCATTTCAAATACTTGTATTTTGTGTGTAGCAAGTCCTGTTACTGCTTCTACTGCTTGAATTATATTGCTTTTTACACTTGCATTTGAAGCTCCTTTTGCAGTAATAATTGCTCCTTCTATTTTTGGTTGTATAGTTTTTTGAATTATTGGTGTTTTATCTCCACTATCTTCTTGATATACTAT
This sequence comes from uncultured Clostridium sp., assembly GCA_947646915.1. GTDB lineage: Bacteria > Bacillota > Clostridia > TANB77 > CAG-508 > CAG-269. Next base: position 18,623 of record CANSII010000030.1, read on the forward strand.
TTCTTTTTGTGTATCTGTTTCTTCTATTTTTCGTATTCCTCCTGATGTATCAGTTTCTTCTGTTGTACTGGTTTTTGAGTTTTCATTATACATTGCAACTGTTTCACTTGATTCTGAATAATTTATTAGTACTTGAACATTTCCAACCCCTTGTATTTGGCTTAATATTGATTCTAATCTTTGTTCTAAATTATTTGAGTTTACATCATAATCACTGTCATTTTTTTTTGAGCTTTGCATTGTTGCTAATTGTTTTCCTGCAGAATTTGTTATTGTTTTATTTGAACTTTTATTACCATTCCAAACATAATTAATTATTACTATTGTAATTATTAATATCACTATGAAAAAAACTAAATTTTCAATTTTCTTTTTATCATTGCCCTCATTGCCGATTACTTTCTTTGCTTATAAGTTTTTTTAACTTATCTTTAAACATTTTTCATTCACCTCATATTCTTGAATTAAAAATCTTTTTATTATATCTATATCAGTTTTTGTAATATTGCTTTCTTGCTTTTCTTCTTCCTGCTCTTTTTCTGATACTTTTATGTCTACTTTCTGTATTTTTTGAATTTCAGTAAGTAGTTTTTCTTCTATACTTTGTTTTTGTTTTTCTTCTTCACTTTTTTCGATTTTCTGTTTTATTTTTACTGTTATTTTACGTATTCCACTATCATTTTTGTTTTGTGAAACTTCTGCGTCTACCTTACATTTTTCTACCTCATATCCCTTTTCTTTAAGTTTATTTATTATATCTTTTTCTAATTCTTCTTTATACATTTGATTTAATCTTATATCCATTGAGCTTTGATCTATTTTTTCACTATTATATACGCTATTTGAATTTTCAATAAAACTATCAACATCCATAATATCAAATTTTAGTTTATCACTATTTTCTATAAATGGTGATATTATACTAAATAATATATATAATCCCATTACTGTTTTTATGTATTTTTTTGTTTTGTTATTTGGAAGTAACATTTCTAATATTGAAATAATTATAACTGCTAAACATAAATTTTTTACCCACGAACTTAAAAATGCAATCAATGTAAAATCCTCCTATTATCTATACATCATTCCAGAATTAGACATTCTTATTAATAATGTTGTTCCAATAATAACCATAAATGATATTGCTGCTATAATTCCTAATAGAATTTTAAAAATATCAGATATTTGCTCAATTAGTTTTACTATTTTATCATCTGCAATAACCTCACTGACGCTTGCAACTAATTTATAGGATATTGTTAAAACAGATAATTTTAATATTGGCATTATACATATTCCAATTATTATTATTACTCCTAAAAAACCAACTGCATTTTTTAATATAATTCCACATCCTAATACACTATCAACAACATCTCCAAGTATTTTACCTACTACTGGTATTGTACTACTAACTATTGTTTTTGCTGTTTTTGCTGTTATTCCATCAATGCTACTTGATAATGTTCCTTCTAATGATACTATTCCTGTAAAAATAGTAAGTACAAATCCTAACAGCCATAATGTACTTGATTTCAAGAATTTTCCTATTTTTTCTACTTGTATTTTGTCTGATATTTTTGATATTATGCTTATTGATGTTATTATAAGTATTACTGGTATTAAAACATTCTGTATCAAATTTCCTATAAAATTTATCATAAATAATATTACTGGTTCTAATATTGTACTTGTAGTAATACTTCCTGTATATAACATTAGGGATATTAGTATTGGTATTAGCGCATTCATAAATCCTATTAAATTTGCTGTTGTTTCTTTTACCATATTAATTATATCTGAAAAATTACTCATTATAATTGTTACTATTGCTATATATTGAACATAATATATTAATTTAGATATATTATCATTTTCTAAACTTTCACTAATTGATTTTAATATGCTATGTATAACAATTATTGCTAATATGCTAATTAGACTTTTTATTCCTGTTTTTATTTCTGTTCCTAATAAACTTATTGCTTTTTTGTATATTGTGGAATTGTCAATTTCTCCTTTAATAGCTGAATTTAATATTTCATTTATATCTATATCTTCAAAAAACTCACCTGTATATTTTTCAGATTGTTGGATAAATGAACTTATTCCAAATGTTTCTTTTTGATCATTAATTGTGTTTTCACTCGTATTATCATTTGTATTTTCTGAATATGTAATATTTGCTGTTAATATTATAATTAACATTATTATTATTGAAATTATTATTTTCTTTTGTATTTTCACATCTCTTTAACCTCCATACTTCTTTACATTTAATTATAGAAAAAAGATATATATTTCAAAGTGAGTTTGACCTGAGTTGTTATTCACTTTAATCAATAACGGTGTGTATATAAATTCTAAATATTTCGTATCTAAAACGCCTTGGAAAACGGAACTGCGAAATATATATCTTTTTTCTAAATAAAATATATGTTTTAAGTTGGCATAATTTTTAATATAATTTCTAATAAATTTGATATTATAGGTATTGACATAGAAATTATTATAATTTTACTTCCTAACTCTATTTTGCTTGCAATTGCTGCTTCTCCTGAATCTTTACAAATGCTTACTGCAAATTCTGATAAAAAAGCTATTCCTGTTATTTTTATTAATATTGCTATAAATTGTGTGTTTATGGAATATTTATCTTGTATTGATTTTATTAAGCTTATTATTCCTGTAAGTTTGTCCATTACTAAAAATAGTATTAATACTCCTGTTAATATACTTATGAATACTGCATATTCTGGTCTATATTGTTTTAACATTACTATAATTATTAATGCTATTAAGGCTATTCCAATAATTTTTATAATCTCCATATTTTTCATCAACCTCTTTCAATATTTACAAATTAAAGAGTGTCCTAACTGTATCAAACAAACCACTTATTTCTTTTATTACCATTGTTAAAACAATTACTAAGCCTGCTAATGTTGTCATCATTGCTTGATCTTCTCTCCCTGCTCTTACTAATACTTGATATAAAACTGCTACTAATATTCCTATAGCAGCTATTTTAAATAATAAATCAATACTCATAATTCTCCCTCCCATGTCCATTGGGAACGTTTCTTTTTGGACATTTTTGTCCATTTTTCCCCGTTCTTATTTAAAATGTATTCCAAAATGTCCAAAAAGAAACGTCTATGATGGACACTATATTAATATAATTACAATAGCCATTCCTATCGCTGTTCCTAGCTTTTGATATAGTTTTTCATTTTTGTTTTTTTCTTCTAATGCTTGTGTTATTTGCTTTTCTAAAAAACTTTCTGTTAATTCTATTTGGCTTATTTGTCCTTCTGTGTCTGTTGTTCCGTAATTGTTTTGATAATGTTTTTATCGCTTGCTTGTCCTCTTTTTTTAGATTGCTTTCCATTTCATCTACTGCTTCTTCCCATGCTATACTTGCTGTGCTATTTTTCATTTTTTCTTTTGATTCTCTAAATAATTTTGATATGTTTGTGTTTGTTGTTTTTGATATTTCATTAAATATTTCTGGTATGGGATTGTATGTAAATTTAATTTTTGTTTTGAATATGTTTAGTGCATTTTTTATTTCTTCTAATTCTTTTAGTCTGTATGAATATTGCTTTGATTTGTACTTTCCTATTAATACTGATGATATAAATATAAAAAATAACATACCATATTTGATAATTTGCATTTTTCTCATTCCCTTCAATAGGTCTATTTCTTTTTTTAATGCCTTTTTGATTTTTTTCTTTATATTATATGCTTGTCTTTTTATTTTAGAACTTTAATGTGTTAAGATTTTAAAAATTTTTTCTACTTATTCTTCAAATTTGAAAATAACCTGTTGTCTAAATCTTTGGTGTTAGAATAGAAATATAGACACAGAATTTTACACTTACAAAAAAAGATGT
>CANSII010000031.1 GCA_947646915.1 uncultured Clostridium sp.
ATTAAAAATTAATTTTGAAAATTTTTTATGACATTTTCAAAAGTTATTGACATAGAATTTTACAAAATAACTACCATATAAGGTAGTCATTTTTACAAATTTCTAATAGTTAAATAACAATATATTTTTAACTATAATATTTAAAAAGGAGTATAAAAGATGATAAAAGGATTTTATAGGTTTTACACTAAAGAAAACTGGACAAATAAAAATATAGAAATTGAAGATAGTTTATATTCAGAATTAAAAAGAATTGTTGATACCGAACTAGATACTTCAATAAATAAATTAATAGATGCCTGTGTTGAAAATTTTAAAGTTGAAAATGATACAGTTATTTATTATAAAAAACCTAAAAATGAAATTACAATAGTAAGAAGTATTAGGTTGCGAGAATCAATGTGGAATAAATTAGATAAATTAAAAAAAGATTATGATATTTCTTTATATAAACTAATAAATATGTCCATAAAATATACTTTAAAAGATAATTAAAAAATTAATATATTTTAAGTTTCCGTTTTATTTTATAAATTTGATTATATAAAAAAAATATTTTTTTAAAGTAAATTTGATAGTAAGTCGTCAATAACTTTAACCTGTTAAAGTATGTCTTTATACCTTTAATTATTGCTATTTTAAACGCCTTTGAAAACGGAACTGCGAAATATATATCTTTTTTCTAAATAATATAGTTTTGAAAAAGTACAAACTTAAATAATGTATTACTAGACATATAAATAACTTTATAGTAAAATATTAGAGAATAAAAAAATACATTAAAATAGAAAGGATCAAACAAATGGAAGCTTTACCATTACTAATTAGATATTTAATAACAGCAATAATTGGAATGGTTCCAATTATTGAATTAAGAGGAGCTATTCCAATAGGAGTATTTACATTCCACTTAAACTATCTAGAAGCATTTTTATGTAGTTTTATTGGTAATATACTACCTGTATACTTTATTGTAAAATACATAAAACCACTATTTGAATTTTTTGGAAGATGGAAACCATTTAAAATTATAATAGACTGGGCCTCTAACAAAGCATCAAAAAAGATAGAAGAAAGTACTAGACTACAAAATTTTGCAGCATTAGGACTATTTTTATTTGTTGCAATTCCTGTACCAGGAACAGGAGCTTGGGTTGGTTCATTAATTGCAAACTTTTTAGAAGTACCACCAAAAAAAGCTATCCCACCAATTGTTGCAGGTGTATTAGTAGCAGGAATAATAATATTAATCTTAACAGCAACTGCAAATGGAGGAATTCAATACTTAATGCAAAGAAATTAAAAAATAAAAGTCAGAAGCTGGAGTTTGAAAATCTAATATCTAACTCCAACATCTGACTTCTTTTACATCTGCTTTCTGAACTCTGATTTTTAATTTAAAATTCCCTCTTCTTTATCTCTAAGTTTATTTTTATTATCTATAAAATCTTCTAAAATCGTTTTTATAACCACAGCTATAGGAACTCCTAGAAACATTCCTAATATTCCAAAATAAGCACCTCCAATAGTTACTGAAAATATAACAAGTAATGGACTTACTTTTAGTGAAGAACCTATTATTTTAGGATTAATAATATTTGCGTCAATTTGTTGTAAGATTATTACTACTAATGACATGATTAAAGCTTTTCCAATTCCACCTGTAATTAAAGTTATAAGTATTGATATTGCAACAGCAACTATAGCTCCAATATATGGTATCATATTAAATAATCCTATTACAAAACCTAGTAATGGAGCATATCTTACATTTAATATCATCATTGCAATAGTAGTTAAAATTCCAACAATAACTGCATCTAAAAGTTGACTTGTTATAAATGAAAAAAATACTTCATTACCTTTTATAAAATACTTATCAACTGTGTTATAAGTATGTTTTTTAAATAGTGCCCTAGCCAATTTTCTTAAGAATGATATAATTTGACCTCTTTCTAATAATATATAAATAGATACTATTATTGAAACAAATATATCAAATATACTAGAAAATATATTAATAATATTTTTTGCATACTCTAAAATTTTTTGATTATTTGTATTTAAGAATTGCATAATATCAAAGTTTTGTAATTCATCTAACGCATTTTTTACAATATCACCTTTTAAAATAGATTCTTCTGGTAATTCATTAAATTTTTGTAAAATAATCTCATAATAATTTTGTAAATTACTGAATAATTCAACAATACTCTCTTTTAAAACTGGAAATATGCAATTTATTATTATTACAATTATTAAAATTGCCATTATATATGATGTTAATACAGACAAACCTCTTGCTCTTTTTGATATTATATTTATTTTTGATTTTTTGAAAAATTTTTCAAATTTTCTGCATGGTATAAATAGTATGTACGCAATTAATAACCCAGCTAAAAATGGTCTTAATATTCTAAAAAATGTATCAAACCATTCTTTTACACTGGAATAATTGTCTAATAATTTATATACAAGAACTACAATAATTGCAACAATTAACCATGATGCTTTTTTCTTCCAACTATTTTTTAATTGTTCCATTTAAACTCTCCTTCCCTTCTCTACACTTTGCTTTGTTCATCGTCAACTTAGTTAATTTCTAATCCTACTGGGCAATGATCACTTCCCATGATATCTGAAAAAATGAAAACATCTTTAATGTTTCTCTCTATACTTTTTGATGTAATAAAGTAATCTATTCTCCAACCAACATTCTTCTCTCTAGCATGTCCCATATAAGACCACCATGTATAAGCATTTTCCTTATTAGGATATATAAATCTAAATGAATCTGTAAATCCTGCTTCTAATAATTCAGTCATTTTATTTCTCTCTTCATCTGTAAATCCTGCATTATGACGATTTGTTTTTGGATTTTTTAAATCTATTTCCTTGTGTGCAACATTTAAATCTCCACACATTATAATAGGCTTCTTTTTGTTTAATTTTATTAAATACTTTCTTATTTCATCTTCCCAAATTTGCCTATAGTCTAGCCTCTCTAATTGTCTCTTTGAATTTGGTGTATATATATTTACAACATAAAAATTATCAAATTCTAATGTTATTACTCTTCCCTCTTTATCATGCTCTTCTTTTCCTATACCATATGACACATTTATCGGCTTAATCTTTGTAAATATTGCTGTTCCTGAATATCCTTTCTTCTCTGCACTATTCCAAAAACTTTCATACCCTTCAAATTCTAAATTAATTTGATCTTTTTGACATTTAGTCTCTTGTATGCAAAATATGTCTGCTTTTTCTCTTTTAAAAAAATCCTCAAAGCCTTTTGTTAAACAAGCTCTTATTCCATTTACATTCCATGATATTAACTTCATATCTATTCCTCTTTTATTTATTATATTTAATTGTTATTGTAATTAATAATATTAGTATACTGAAAGATATATTTAAAAAGAATCTTACTATTACTAAATAAGATTCTTTCGTATTATCTTCAAAATTTTTATTTAGCTACACTAACAGGCAAATATCTAACTCCCCAAGCTAATGCTTCTGCATGAGAATTAACATATATATCTATTTTATTTCCTGTTATCGCTCCACCTCTATCTTCTACTGTATATGTGTGTCCATTGATATTTAATTTAGTTCCAAGTGCAAATTTAGATGATGCAGCTACTGTTCTACCTGATGTTGCATGAGTTCCCATTGCTGTTATTCCATTTGTTTTTCCACAACATTTTGCACATGAACAATATGCTGTTATTTTATATATTTCTCCTGCTGAACTTGTTGAAGCCGTAGTACTTGGCAAAGCTCTTGATGTTGTTTTAGATCTTGAAGTAACTGTTTTATTAACTTGAACTATTTTATTTACAGGTTCTTTAACAACAACTTCTAATAACTTTATTTTTTCTACTTCTATTTCATTTTGATATTTTATTTTATATGTTATCTCTTTAATTCCATCTTGACCTTCTTGTACTATTTTATTTGTAGTATCTGTTGTAGTTCCTGTAGAATTTTTTGTTATTGTTTCATAAGGTATAGCTATTTGTTCTACAACTATTTTTTCTGTTATAGGTGTATAACTTTCTAATAATTGTTCTAATGTTGTCTCTACTCCACTTTCTGAGACTTTTGCAATTTGCACTTCATTATAAGATTTATCAACAATTCTTATTATATTCCCTGCTGAAATTTCTTCATCTAAATCGGGAGTTATCTTTTGATTTTCTTCTAAAATTATATTATTATCTTGCAAAATTTCAGATACTGTTGCTTTAGATGTTAATACTGTCAGTTCATATCCATTTTGCAATATTATCTTTACATCTTTTAAATTTGTGTTTACTGCCATAACACCTATGCCTGATATTAATATTAAAATTATACTAACACATATTATTTTCATTATTGAAACTGAAGCTTTTTCTTCTCTTTTCATAAAAATGTATTTCCTCCTTTTGTGACAATCAGATTATAATATACTTTATTTTTTTTGTCAAATTTATTTAAATTTAACTTTTGTTTTTCGTAAAACTATTATTATTTAAAAAAATATATATTTTAAAAATAATTTAATTTTGTCCAATTCATAAGTCTTACTATATTATATGCAGTCTTTTTAATTTAAGAACAATATTTTGTCCATTTAATACGTTTCTTTTTGGACATTAAATTTCAAAAATTTAAGTTTCGACTTTTTGCAAAAAATATAATATTTAGAAAAAAGTTTGAAAAATAAAAAACCGAAAATTAAATTCAAAAAATATTGTTATCTAAAAAAATATATGATAATATATAAAATAGTTTATATATAATTGTATATAATAAAAAAGGAGGAATTAAAAAATGGGATGGATTATATTAATAATAGTTTTAATAATAGTTATTGCTATTATATCTTTATACAATAGTTTAGTATCAGCAAAAATGAAAGCAGAAAACGCATGGAGTCAAATAGATGTACAATTACAAAGAAGATTTGACTTAATTCCTAATTTAATAGAAATAGTAAAAGGATATGCCTCACATGAATCTGAAACATTACAAAAAGTAACTGAATTAAGAACATCATGGGCTAATGCAAATACAATATCTGAAAAAGCTAATTTAGACAATCAACTTTCAAGTACATTAAAAACTATAATGTCTGTTTCTGAAAATTATCCAGATTTAAAAGCTAATCAAAACTTTTTAGATTTATCAGAAGAGTTTAGAAATACAGAAAATAAAATTTCATTTTCAAGACAATTTTATAATGATACTGTAACTATGTATAATGAAAAATTACAGATGTTCCCTTCTAACATTATAGCAAATATATTCCATTTTACTTCACATGCTTTATTTAAGACAGATAGTGATGAAGCAAGAAAAAATGTAAAAGTAGATTTTGGAAAATAGAACTTTTTTTGAAAATTCATATTATTATGACTAATATATTTATTTTCAAAAGAAAGTAGGTAAATTATGTTTAAAACTAGTAAAAAAAATAAGGTTGAATCTACAATAATAATATCAATATTTATAATAGTAATAACAGCAATTATTTATTACGTTTGCAATGCTTTACAACTTGGAAACTTTTCAATAATTATTGCATTAGCATTTTCAATTATTACAGCTTGGAGTTCATATTATTATAGTGATAAAATTGTTTTAGCCTCTTGCAAAGCAAGACCTGCAACTAAATCTGAAGATTTAAAACTTGTAAATATTTTAGATTCATTAATGGTAACTGCTGGACTACCTAAAAAACCTGATTTATATGTAATTGAAGATGAACAACCAAATGCTTTTGCCACTGGTAGAAATCCTGAGCATGCTGTTATTTGTGTTACAACAGGATTACTTCAAAAATTAGATTATTATGAATTAGAAGGTGTAATTGCTCATGAGATGAGCCATATAAAAAATTATGATATACTTCTAAGTGCAGTTGTATCAGTATTTGTAGGCTTTATTGTTATGATTTCAGATATATTTTCTAGAGCATTATTTTGGGGTGGTTTAAAAGATGATAGAGATAATGATAATAGTAAAGCAAATGGAATTTTAATGCTATTAGGTCTTATTTTTTTAATATTATCTCCTATATTTGGAACATTAATGCAACTTGCTCTTTCACGTAAAAGAGAATTTTTGGCTGATAGTACTGCTATTGAATTTACTCGTAATCCTGAAGGTCTAATATCTGCATTACAAAAATTAGATAGTGATCCTAATGAATTAAATACTGCTAATTCTGCTACTGCTAATATGTATATCGTTAATCCTTTTAAAAAGAATGGCAAAAATGGTAAGAAAAAAACATCTAATATTTGGTCTACACATCCAAGTACAGAAGACAGAATTGAAGCATTAAGAAATATTATGTAAAAATATCCAAAAGGGACAATCCCTTTTGGACATTTTTATATTTCAAATATTCTATACGTATTTTCTCTAGTAATTTTAGCAATATCTTCTAACGACATATTCTTTGCATCTGCAATTTTTCGAGCAACAAACTTAACATTAGAAGGATTATTCCTTGTACCCCTTACAGGTTCTGGAGCTAGATATGGACTATCTGTTTCAATTAAAATCTTATCATTAGGAACTAAATTTATCATTTCTATAGCATTTTTTGAATTCTTAAATGTAATCGGTCCAGCAAATGATATATAAAATCCCAATTTTACCGCTTCTTTTATCAACTCTCTATTTTGAGGACAACAATGAAATACACCTTTTTTTATAACTTCATTTTCTTTTAAAACTTGTAATGTATCTGTTACAGCATCTCTTGTATGTATAACAATTGGCAAATTCAATCTATTTGCAATTTTAATTTGTTCTATAAAAACTCTTTTTTGAATATCTTTATTTTCTGAATTCCAATAATAATCTAATCCTATTTCACCAATTGCAACAACTTTTTCTTTATTGTTTTCAGCTAAATCTTCAATTTCTTTTAACTCTTTCCACAGTTCATCTTCATTTTGTGGAATATCATTTGGAGAAATTCCACATGTTGCATATATGTTTTTATATTTATTTGATATTTCTATAGCCTTTTTTGAACTTTCTAAATTATAACCAGCTGTAACAAACTCGAAGTTATCATTTTTTATAATTTCATTTATTAATTTATCTCTATCTTCATCAAACTTTTCATCATTTAGATGACTATGGCTATCAAATAACTTAATGTCCATTTGGGGCTTGTCCCTAAATGTATACTTACATAATATAGTCACATTTGCTATAGCATATTGTTTGCAATGTGATATACTTATATCTATGTTTTCTATATTTTCTGTATTTACTCTATTTAGTTGTACATATGGTCTCCCTTTTTCATCATTTAATACTTCAAAGTCCTTCCAGCATATTGAATATTTATCATCAATATTTTGTGAAAGTGCTTTAAATATTGCTTCTTTTGCTGCAAATCTTGCTGCATAATGTTGATATTTTTGTGCTTTTTTAGATTCACAATATTCTATTTCTTTTTTTGTATATATTTTATTTAAAAAATGCTCCCCAAGTTCTTCTATACTAGATTTTATCCTATCTATTTCTATTATATCTACTCCACATGTTACAAACATAGTTCCTCCATAGTTATATTATTAGAAATGAATAACGACTCATGGTCGAACTCACTTTGAAATATATATCTTTTTTCTGTAATTAAATGTATATAAGTAATAAATAATATAATTATTTTAATAAATTTATATAATTTAATATATTAAAAATAAGTGCAATACTTAGTATCACTGTTATAAATAATATTATTTTTGTGTTTTTTTCAATGTTAAAATTTTTATAAAAAATATCATATTTTGTCTTTATTTCATAATATAATCTATCTAATTCTAATTCTTCAGATATTTTACAATTTAAATATGTTCCTATTTCATCTTCTGTCAATTCTTGAATCCATAAGTTTTTTGTGAATTCTATAAATTTCTTCACTACTTTTTTAAATTTAGTTGTTTGTCTAAATTCTCTTTCTAGTTTTTTTAAATATATCTTTTTATATAAGTTTATTATGTATGTATAAAAGTATTCTGTCTCAAATTTATGTGGTAATGTAGTAAAGTTATTTATATCTGCATTTGATGCGAATAATGTTACTCCTTGTTTTGTTATTCCTATTTTTGCATATTTCCATTTAGAAAAATTTTTTATTTCTTCTTCTAAATTTGCTGAATTATCTGCTGGCAATAAATTTGCATATTTTATAAAATTATATTTTATATTTTCAAAATCCTTTTCTTCATTCCATGCCTCTTGATCTATACATACATATGAATATGTTAAAAATCTTTGTGTGTCTATATTTAATTTTATTGCTTCTATATCAGATCCTGTTATATCTTTTATAAATTCTGTTAATTTATTTACATCATCAAATGTGCTTGTTTGTAAATAAATTTTATCATAATTTGTTTTATATTCTTGATTTAAATCTCTAAACTTGTAATTAAAGTTTAATAAATCTGAAAAATCATTACTATTTTCAATATTTGTTTTCATACATAAAAAACATATTCCTGTATTAAAACATATTAGTTCTACTTTATGTATTTTAAAAAATATTCCTTTTTCTTGAGCTTTTCCCTGTATATCATTTTCTAATTTATATTCAAAAATGGTACATGGATTTTTACTTAATATAGCTGATTTTGTGTCAATTGGCATTTTTTCTAATTTATCAATTTTAACTTTAGATAAATTTGAAAACATATAATCACTTATTTTTGGCAAAAAATATTTATATAAATCTATATCTTTTTGCTTTTCTATAGTTTTTATTATAAATCTTTTATCTTTTATTATTTTCATTATGTACTTTTGATACTTATTTTCATTTATTACAAATGGATGCATAAAATATGTATATTGGTAGTTTATCTTTAGTTCCATTTTTATTCCCCTTTGTTCTTCTTTGTTAATTATTTTTTGAATTTATTGTTGATTGTAGCACATCATATTAATATCCAATCCCAAATGCCATCTTCCTATAAAATCTATCAATAAATAATCATCTAAATTGTAAGTTGGATCTTGAACAACATTTCCTTTTGTATCTAAACTTCCCCATTTACCATCAGTTTTAACACCAACAAAACCAAAATCATTTTGTTCTGTAGCATCATCATATTTATATTCAACTACATTTTTTCCATTTTTATCTAAATATCCATATTTTCCATCTTTCTTATCTAAAAATAATGTTCTATTTGGATACAAATCTTTTTCTTGTTTTTCTTCAAATTTAAAATTATAGTATTTTGTATCTTCTTCTTGTCTAATTTTTATATAACCTTTATCTTCATTTAATTCTAATATCATTCCTGATAGTTTTGTTTCTAAGTTACTATTTAATACATTTGAATCAAAATTACTATCTTCTAAAATGTAAAAATCTGCTTTTTTATTATATACTATTGAGTTATACTCAAATGATATTTTTGATTCTTTATTTATGTCTATAATTCCAAATTTATCTCCTGTTTTTGCTATAAAATAACCTGTCTTTGCTTCTGTTAAATAATCATATTCAGCATTAATTAATACTTTTCCTGATAAATCCATTATTCCATATTTATTGTTATTTATGAATATTACTGCATTTTCTTGACTTGATAATATTTCTTTAATTTCACTAAAACCTTCTTTTAATACTTCTGTTCCATCATTTTTTATAAGTTTTTGTTTTTCTTCATCTGTTGCTACATATAAATCATTTGAAAATACTTTTTGTATAGAATTATATTTTGCTTCTAATATTTGATTATTTGAATAATCTACTATTCCATATTTACCTAAATCATTTTTTATTATAAATCCTGATTTATTATCTTTTCCTAATATGTCTATGTCTGCATATTGTGGTTCAATTACAATTTTTCCTTCATGATCTACTATTCCATATTTTCCGTCTTTTTTTATTTTATATGAATTTTCTATTCCAATTATTGGGGAAATTTCTTCATATTCAACTGGTACAAGCTCTTTTCCCTTAATATTAATTAATCCATATTTTCCGTTTTGTTCAACTTTTAGTGCATTTTGTTCATATAATAAGTTGTTATTTTCATCTTTGTTTGATATTGCTTCCACTTTGTTGTATTGTTTATATATCTCTTGATTTTTTTGATTTAATACTTTTGTTTTGTATTCTCCTGTTTGATAATTTATGTCATATGTACATATAAATACAGCATTTTTATTATTTGGTATTTGTATCATTTCTGCATATGAAGGCTCTATTATTGTTTTTCCTGTTGAACTTAATACTCCATATTTATTGTCTTTATATATTGTATAATAACTTTCACTACTTATTTTTCCTGTACTTGTTTCTTTTGTGAATAGTCCTTTGATTATTAAGACAAACATTATTATTACTACTATTGCTATTATTACTGCAAATACTTTTTTCATATTTAATTGTGGTTCTTCTTCAAATCTTTTCCCTTTACTCATTTTGAGCCTCCTCATATCTACAAATATTTTTTCATTTACATGCAGATAATATAAAATATCTGCATATATTTTAGCATTTTATATGCAGATAGTCAATTTTATATACAGATTTTTATAAAGAATTTAATAATTCCAAAGCTTTTGGATGAAAATTTTCTCCTTTACTTTCTAACTTTTCTTTTCGATTTATAAGATAGAATTTTAAAGCTTCATCAATATTTTGATATGCAAGTTTTTTTATTTTTTCAATTTCTAAATTAATATTTTTACGACCTATTTTATCAGCTATAAAAATAATTTTATCAAATAAACTCATTGATATATCTCCTATTGTATGATATTTAATAGCTTTACACACTTCATCTTCTAATCCATATAGTTCTTTAACTACAACTGCTCCAACGTCTGAGTGTATTATATTTTTATATTCTAGTTCAAGTAGTTCTTTTGGCATATTATATTTTTTTACCCATTTTATATTTTCTTCATTACTAAATTCTTTTGCTATATCATGTACTATTCCTGCCAAGTATGCTTTTTCTTCATTGATGTTATAGTGCTTGGCTAGCTCTCTAGCTTCTTCTGCAACTCTCATACTATGCTCATATCTTAATTCTGACATTTTCTCTTTAACATCATTTTTTATTTGTTCTATATCATTCATTTTTAGCTTATCCTCCATATAATTTTATTACTTTCATTTATATATAACTTAATATATATTATCTCCTATTTAACATTAATATTATATTATATTTATGTTTTTAAAATCAATATGCATTTTTATTTTTTATAAAGGAAAATTGCAAATAAAAAAGTATTTTTGTGTTTTGTAAAATTAAAATAAAACAGGTGAGTTTGATACTTTTAAAATAAAAAAATCTATTAAAGTTACTTTTTTCTTATTTAATTCTGCTACGAAAAAATTTAAATCATATTATATAAACTCTTAGAATAAAAAATTTTAATAATTGCATAAAATAAAAATAGTATTTGACATTAAAAAAATGAGATGTTATAATACTATTAGTTTATAAGTGATGTAACTAGTCATGCAAGCATGTACCAGTATGTAGAGTAACGACTACATACTCTTTTTTTATGCATAAAAAGTGGGGCTATGTAACGAATTCACCCCACCGATAAAGTTTACTCTTTATTTAGTTTGTTCTGCAATGATTGTATTTCTGCTTTTAATCTTTCAATTTCCTGCATTAACAACCATATCAAACTGTAACTAGTTATTTGTGCATTCCCCCCCTTTCGTCAGATTACCTAATTACTCAGGCTTTTGTGTCATACCACTATTAAGGAGGTTTTGTCTATGAATTTTTATAATCAGGTTCGATTAATGGTTTCTTCATCATTATTTAATAAAAATATTAATTAGTAACCTAATCCTTATTCAAGAACTTACAAGTTATAACGCTCATATCATCTTTAGCAACACCAAAATTATTATCAACAGCCTCATTTAAAATCAAATCAGCAATCTTTTTAGTATTATTAGTCTCAATATCCTCTAACAAATATTTAACCCACAATTCTTTATTTTTATATTCAACATTAGAATCTAATATTCCATCTGAACACATAACCATAATATCCCCTACTTCAATATCCCTATCAATTAATTGTAAGCTAGCATTATTTATAATACCTGCTGGAAGAGAATTAGCCTTAATAATTTGGACTTTTTTATCATTTTTTACATAAGTTGGACAAGCACCACTTTTAATAAACTCTATATTTCCTTCATATAAATCTATAATTGCAATATCCAAAGTAGCAAAAATCTCATCATTTTGATTAATTAAACTAGAATTAATCAATTCAAATGAAGTTTTCTTATCAAACCCTGATATTAATAAATTCTCGAGCATTTTCAAAGCTTTTGAACTACTTTGTTTAGCCTCTTTACCTGAACCCATTCCATCACTCAATGCAACTAAATACTTTCCATCTTTTAATCTAATATTTAAAATACTATCACCTGATACATCACTTCTATTTTTAGTAATTTCACTATTTCCTAATGCCATAACAAATTTATCATCTGATAAAAAGTTTAACCTAGTTCCAATGCTGGCATCTTCGTTGAATATAATTTTTTCATCTAAAATCTCTGTCAATATTTCTTCTATACATTGTATATCAGTATTATTTGACTTTTGCATATAAATTTCAATTAGAAATCTTCCTTCTTTTTGTATAGAAATTTCTTGTATTTCAATTTCTTTTTGTTTTAGTAAGTCTGATATTTGTCTCTTTTCATTAGTATATTGCTCTTCATTTTTTATATTTTTCTCTATATTCTCTGCCATACTTGAAATTGCCTTAGAAACTCCCTGTAATTGAGTTTCCATATTCTTTTTGTTCTCTTCAAATTTCTTTTGCCATACAAAATTTGATTTACTTATTTTATATGACATATTTAAAACTCTAACCATTTGTAAAATATTATCTTCTAGATATCTACTAATTTGTTTATCTTCTAATCCAACTATATAACTATTACAATCTGCAAATATTTTAAGTAATTCTTCTCTAGTTATTTGTTGCTTGTCCAACAATAGATTGAAAACTTCATCTACTATTTTACCTTCTGTATTTGAAATATCTTCATATAACATATTGTTTTCATAACCATTTAAATTATCTAATAATTCATTAATAAATATGTCTTTATTATTTACATCAGTTATATTATTTTCCTCTTTTACAGTTTCAGTTTTATATGTATTTGCCATTTCTTTAATTGTTTCTGAAACATTATTTAATCTCTCTGCTGTCTCTTTGCTTTTATTTAAAGCTCTATCATTTGATATTGGTAGTAATTTTGAATTTCCTATAAATTCTTCAATATTTAATTGAATTGATTTAGGTACTGCTAATAATCCTAATGATGCAATTAAAATTTCTTTAAAATGTATTAATTCTATTGTATATCCATTAGAAACATAAGCTAACACTATATTCCCTAAGCAAAATCCAATTATTACACCTATTTTTCCAAATTTATTTAATATACCTGCAATCATTCCTGATATTGCATAAGCTGCCACCATTGTTGGCTCTGCTGATGTTATTACACCAATTGTTACACCAATTGTTACACCTGCTGAAGTTCCAACTAAAACTCCATTCTTCCATCCTAATATTAATACTATCAAAATACATAATATATTTCTTATAGAAAAACCTAAAACATTAAAATCACTAAAAGCACTAACTGCTATAGCAAGCATTAGACTTGCACCTAATACTTCTTCTATAGAAAAAGCTTTATGTTCTCTAAAATCTCTTATTACTATTATAGAATTTACAAATATTTTATAAAAAACAACTGTAATTATTGCAAATGAAATAATTGATAACACATCATAAATTGTAAATCCTGTCATTCCAATTTTTGCTAATTGTATTATAGCTGTTGCTATAAATATATTTTTTGATAATTTTATTTGTTCATTTTTTTGATCACTATTTACTCTTGTCCTAAATAAAAATACAGTTGCTATTATTATTAATGTTGTTAATATATATGAAACTGCTCCTGTAACTCCAAATTTAATAAGGTTACCTATTATTCCTGTTAATACTATTCCTAATAGTGGTATTGAATTTGATAAACATGCTCCTAACATACTTATACTAAATGCTGACATGTTTTCACTTATTTGTACCATTGATAACATTAGTGTTATTATATATATAGGTATATTTTTTATTGCAAATACATTTGTTAATATATTTTCTTTTGGTTTTTCTTTTTTTTCATCTTTGTATGAATTTGTATTTATTGTACTTCCTTCTATATTTTGAAACATCCTTACCACCTCTTAAACTTTTTTTATAGCATTATTGTACTACTTGTCCATTATATTTTTTGTCTTTTTTAGCAAGCTATTTAAAAAAGTTTTCTACATTTTGTGATATATAATTATTATTTTTTCTATTATTTATCAATTTATTTTTTTTATTTTATTATATTTTAGTAAAAAAAGCAATATAAGCAAGAAAAAAATGTGGCAACGTGACAAAGGGGCGTCCCTTTTTGGCACATTTCTTATATTAAAGCTTTACTTTTTATAGTCTCAGTATGTAAGAATTTTGTGTAAATTAATTGTTAATTATAGGAAAGTTTTTGCAGAACATTTAAATATTTGTGTATCAATAGCACTTTCCTAAAATATAACAAAAACAAAAATGTGACAAAAAGGGGCGCCCCCTTTGTCACACTTTTATTTATTTATTATCAATCACTTTTTTCTTTATAATAAATACTCCTCCGCCAAGTAAAATTAATGATGCTATTCCTACAATAGTAGGTATTACATATTCTCTATTGTCACCAGTACTTGTAACAACTTGTGCTTGATTTGCACTAGCTGTTGGGAAATATCTAACTATACTTCCAATGTGTTCCTCAATTATCATTCCATTTCCGCCATTGTTGCTATTATTTTCTATAGTTGGTTTTTTTATAGTAACAGTTTCTACATCATTATCAAAACTATTTTCAGCAATAGATAATAATGTTGATACATTAAGTTTTACAGATGCTGTTTCTTTTGGTTTTAAATCTTTAACTAATGCTTCTGTATATAGTATAACTTTATTATTTAGATAATTTGTATCTCCAAATTTCATTGCATTTAAATTTTGCAATTCATCAATTGAAATTTGTTTCCAATTTGGATTTAAACTTGCATCAAATACTAATCTATTATCTAAATAATCTACAACTGCTGATGGTCTTAATGTTACCATATCTCCTAACATACCTGTATAATTATTACCATATTTATAGTATCCTTCAGACATATAGTCAACTTCACTATTATTTATAGCTTTTATTTCATATGTTAAGAATAATGTTGAGCCTTGAATTTTATCATTATCCATTTCTGCTTTAATATAGCCCTTAACTTTTGATCCATTGCTTTCTGATGCTGGCATATATGTTAAGTAATTATTAGCTTCACTTAAAGTTCCATCTTCATTTACAGTTGCATCTACTAATGTTGATCCATCTGATAATACTATTTTAATTGCAGATACTCTTTTTTCCATGTCTAATTGTTGTCTTGCTCTTTCTACGATACCAAAATCAACATTTTTTACAGTAAATTTTACTTCATCACCAATACCACTTGTTTCTGTAGAGTCATATTCAACTGGGAATTCCATTTTTGGTGTTGTAGAATTCATTGTTGTAATAATTCCATCAGGATTTTCTCCTTCATATGCTTTATTTACTTTATCTCTTATAGTGCTATTTGTAATTTTAGCCATTTGATTGTCTATTTGTTTTCTTTCATCGTAATTATCTAATGCGTCTGTGTATCTTGTGTCCACATCATTTTTATACCAATATGTATCAGATTGTTTTCTGTCAGGATTATATACTGTTCCTTTATAATCTTGAACTGTATATGTTTTATTTCCCCATGTATATGTTACTCTATATTGTCCTGGTATAAATCCTGATAAAGTATAATTTCCATTTTCATCAGTTGTTGTTGTCATTTCTATAGAATTATTTTCTTCATGTAATGTAACTTTAACTCCTGCAAGTGTTTCTTCACCTTCTTCAAATATTCCACTACCTTCTCTTATTAATAACCCTTCTTTCATGCCTTTATCTGCATATTTTGCAGTGCTTTCATCAACAAATACTGTTCCTGTTAATTCTCTAGGATTTTTTATTTCTAATTTTACAGGTGGTGCTGCGTCTGTATCATCTTCATATGTTGGTATATTTTCTATTTCTGCATTTCCTGGTATAGAATCTACATCTAATGCTGCTACTGTTTCACCATTTTCATTTTTGTATACAGTATATGTATGAATTTCAGCCATATTATATAGTGTTTCTTTATTATTTATTATTTCTATTACTGCACTTCTATCTAATTTAAATTGTACATATACATAATTTGATTCACCAGGTCTAATAGTTGTATCAACATCTATTATAGCTTTATTGTATTTTTCATTAAATTCAAATGGTGTTTGAGTTTCATAATTAACAGCTTTTACTATATTTTTATTAGTGTCTAATTCCATTCCTGCTGCAACAATTTCATATCTGCCATCATAGTAATCTACTATTCTACTTACATTTGCTAAATATGTTGATTCATTTCTAATTGCTATTTTATAAGTGAAATATACTTGTAATTCTTTACTCTTATCATCATTTTGATAGTCTATATCAGATTTATATACAGCCCTCATATATGATCCTGTATATGTATCTTTAAATTTAACTCCAACATTCCAAGATTCTGAATCATCTTTAAATGATCTATTGCCATAATTATATAAATGCCAATATCCATTTATTCCAAGTTTTATATTATCTAAATCTTGTACTAAAGCTAAATCTGTTTGTGGTCTCTTATATAAACCTAAGTTGATATATCTTATTTCTGTTGTAACACCTGCAATATACTTACTTGCAATATTAAATCCTGAATGTGCTGTATTTGCATTAAGAGTACAAGCACTAGTATCTAATATACTTGATTTATGTTCCTCTGTTCTGTTATATGTAATGTTATATACTCCATTATTAACAGATACTCCATCTTTTCCATTATATTGTATATTTTTAAAGTTTCCATCTAATATTTCTCTTTGAACTCTATCTGTAGCTTTTGATCCATTATCTTTATCTAGGTGTACTGCAACTGATTGATATATTAATCCATCATATTCAAATTCTATATGATAATTTTCTAATTCTTCTATTAATACATCATTAAATATGTATTCTCCGCCATTTATTCCTTGTTCTATTATTACCTTTTTTCCATTATCTCCATCTTGTTCAATTGTCTCATATAGTCCATATTCACCTGTTACTGTTTCATCTATTATATTTCCTTGTGTATCTACTAATTTTACTTTTATTCCATTGAATGCAATATCTTCGTCATCCCATTCATCATCTTTGTATAAGTCATTTCTTACTTTTTGCTTTCCAACATGTATATCTTGCCATACATAACCTGACAATCTTACATATTTTTGTTTATTTTTCATAGTTTCTGATGTTTCTGTTCCTGGCTTAATTTCAATAACTGTTTTATCTTTTTCTGTGTCAACTTCATATCCATAGTTTGGATTTTTTGTTTCATAAGCTATATATTTTCCAGCAAATATCTCATTAATGCTTATTTCTCCATATGATCCATCTACACCTGTTACAAATTCTGTGCAATTATTTTCTGTTCCATTATAAGATATTGTTCCATCAGAATTTTTTATTAAGTAATTATTTGTTCCCTCAACTCTTATTTTAAATCCAACACCATTTAATTTAATTTGTTCATTTCCATCTACAACTTTTATTACTCTCAAGCTTCCACTAAATAATATGTTAGGTGTAAATGTAAATTCTGTAGTTTGTGGATTTGAAGTATAATCTGTATACATTAAGTTTTGTGCTTGTGCACCATGTGTTGATGAATTTGTTACTTCTAATAATTGTATATCTACTGTATATCTTTCACCATTTGTTAATTTTCCTGTAATTGTGCTAATTCCTGTAAATGTGTAAGGTACTTCTATGTAAAAATCTTGGTCTGACACAACATTTATATTTAAACCATATGTTCCATTAACTTTTAAATCTGAAATAGTTCCAGCAAATGACCAATTAAAAGGTCCAACTTTTATTTTATTTCCAATACGTTCAAATGTTAATGTTCCTGTATTGTCTATTACTCCTTGTTGTTCTTTATCTATGTTATTTGCATAGTCTGTAGCAGTTTGAATTAAGTCTTTACCTTTTTCTATTTGTTCCCATGTTGTATGGAAATGTTCCATTTCTGATGTTCCTGCAGGTAAATCATTTGTCTCTGCTATTAATGCTCCTAATCCCCAATTAGAATCATTATTTTGGATTGTTCTAATCCATTCATTTACTGTATTCCATATTGCATATTGCTTGTATGATATTGTTACATCATTAATTGTTCCTATATTATATCCTAAATTAGGTTCTGCTAATATACGAGCAAGTTTTGCATTTATTGTATGTTCAAAAGAATCTTGTTCAACCCATTCATTATTTATATATGAATATAACCTTGCTGTTTTACCTTCTATTCTTATAGAATGAGTATTAAAATCTATTCTTTCTTGTGCATATAAATGTGCATTACATTCTATACAAAACCAATTATGCATTGAAGGTGTTTTTAGCACTGAATAAGCATTTTCAATATATCCTGTTCCATCATAATAAAATTTTGCATTAACTTTATTCCCTATTATTAATGCTATTACAAATATTGATAAGATTAATACTATTTTACTAATTAATTTTTTCATTAAAAATTGACCTCCTTTCCTATAATAAATTTCTACCTATTACAAATTTTCTTATAACTATATAAACTGCAACTGCTGTAATTAATATTGATGTTACTACTAAAGCAATATATGTAACTACTTCACCAGTTTTTATACTCAATATTAAATCTGCTGAACCTTGATCATTTTCGCCTTTTACATTATTTCCAGCTGTTGAATTTATATCTTTTAATCCTTGTTCATTGTAGCTTTCTGCTATTTCTGCTGTATTATTTACTAAACCTGTATTATTCTCTGTCATTGATTTTGTTACTACTAAAGTAACTTCTTTACTCTCTCCTGGTTTAATCTTTTGGTTAGATAAACTTGCATTGTATATATAACTTCCTGATTGATACCAGTCTGAATTTAATTGTGAGCTAAATTTGTAGTCTGATGATAAGTAATCTACTATCTTTGTAGCATATCCCTCTACCTCTCCTACATTTGTAACTTTTATTTTATATTCAACTATTACTGATGTTCCATTAACTTGTTTTGCATGTATTTCTGCTTTCGCTAATGTTTCATTATTATATTGATTTGTTGTTGTGCCTTTACTATTTTGTACTGTTACTTTGCTTATATATTTGTCTAATTTTAAATCAAATATTTTTGCTTCTTTTAGTCCTATATTTACATTTGCAATATTTGAATCACTTAATTCAATTTTTTCTGTTGTAGCTACAGATAAGTCTTGACCTTCAACTTTAATATTATTATTTATTACTTTTGAACTTTCTTTATCTGTTGCACCTTCTTTTTTATAATCTGTCAAAATATATTTGCTTGTATCATAACTAAATACTATTATATATTTTCCTTGTGGTACTTGAATTGAATAAAAACCTTCTGAATTTGTTATTGCTGTTAATTCATTATTATCATCATCTTTTACAAATTGATTTGTTTCTATATTTAACGCATTTACTGTTATTCCACTTAATGCTTTTTCAGATGATTGTTTCTTTCCATCTTCATTTTGATCTAACCATGCATATCCTGATATTATTCTTTTTGTCTTAACTCCATTTAGATCTCCATCACCTGGTTTTCCTTCATTACCTGGATTTTCTTCACCTGGTTTTCCTCCATTGTCTGGGTCTTTACCATACTCATTTGTCTGAATTTCAATAATATGTGTAACTTCTTCTGCTTTTGCAACTTCAATTCCATTTACTTCTGCTCTAACTTTACTTGATATATTAATTGGTTCTTTATTTCCAATATTTCTTTGAACTTTTACTTTAACACTGTATTCTATAGTTTCACCTTTTTCTATAGCATCATTTATTGAAATTTCCTTTGTTTTATGTTCTGTATCAGTATTTACCATATAGCTATTTGATTGTAGTTTAACACCATTTTTTGTTACTTCTTCAATATTTAGATATGATGAAATATTATTTAAAACACTAAATCCTTGTTGTATTGTGCTACTATTATTTGTAACTTTAATATTATATTGTATTATATCATCAGATTTAATATATTTTCCATCTTGCTCACTACCATTTGTTATTTCAATTTCAACCTTTTCAAC
The DNA here is from genome assembly GCA_947646915.1 of uncultured Clostridium sp. GTDB lineage: Bacteria > Bacillota > Clostridia > TANB77 > CAG-508 > CAG-269. The sequence goes on from CANSII010000031.1 coordinate 20,372, forward strand.
TGGTTTGTTAATAATGTTTGAACTATACTTTTCATCATCTGATGTAATTTCTCCTGCTAATCCTACATCTTTGATGTCTTCTTTATTAAAATCTTTTAATTTTAAATACATTGTTAATATTATTTTTGAATTAGCTGGTAATTCTTTTATTGTAATTTCCTTTGAATTTTTTATTTCTATTGTTTCACCATCAAGTACATACCATATTTTATCAACACTTATGCAGTCTTTATCTGTTGTTATATTTAATTTTACATTTTTCTTATTCTCGTTTGATATGTTTTCAACAGACATATGATATATATAGTTATATCCTGCACTAAATCCTTTATATTCTACTTTTGGATATAATGTTGCAATTATATCTCCTTTTTTTAGTGTATTTTTTACAACATTCGAAGTTTTTTCTATTTCCAAATATGTTGTTTTTATTGTATTAGATATTTGTTTTCCATCTTGTACATCTTTATTTACTTTTACAAAATATTCAATTGTTCTTGTTTCATTTATTTCCATTTTTGAAATATCACAACCAATTTCTTTTTGATCAGGATATTCTGTTATAAGTTCTTGATCTTCTTGTAGTTCTCCTTCTTTTAATACTTTGTTTATTGTAACATATGTTGTTCCTTCAGGAACTTGACCTACTACTCTTATGTTAGAAACTTGTTCAGTTCCTGTATTTTTTACAGTTATTACATATTTAATAATTTCTCCTGTTTTTACTTCATTTGCTTCTTGTACACCAACATATGCTTTTAATGTTGTTTCTAATACTGGTCCTTGTCCTGTTGTTAATTTTAAATTTTCTTGTTTTACTGTTTCTTCTACTGTTGTTTTATCTGTGTATTTTACTTCATATCCTTCTTCTGCTGTTTTATTATATTCTAAGTTTTTTGGTATTTCTACATTATATGTTAGTTCTATTTCTTCTTGCTTTTCTAATTCATTTACTTTTACTAAATATTTTTTTATTGTTGTTCCATCTTCTATTGTTTCTTTCCATCCGTTTTCTTCTTTTTCTATTTCGTCTGTTGCTTCTGCATTTTCTGTATAGTATATTTTTCCTCTTCCTTTTTCTATTCCTGTTACTTCTACTTCTGATGTTACTTTCATTTCTATATTATTTGTTTCTTTTATAGCTTCTTTTGTTGGGTATGTTCCCATTATTTTTACATCCGTTATTTTATTTTCTTTATTGTTTATTATTTGTTTTGTTATTTTTGCTGTTTTTGCTTCTTGTGCTACTTCTAATTTTCCTGTTGTTTCTCCTTCGTTATTTATTTGTTCTATTCCATAGTCTTCTATTTCATTTGTTGTTACTATTCCTGTATATGCTATTATTTTTACTGGTACTTGTACTATTCCTTGTGTTTCTCCATTTGTATAACTTGTAGCATTTTGGTTATTATATGTTAATTGTATTTCTTCTTGACTACTTGTTTCTTTTTTACTTGTTGTTAAATTAGCATTTATAATGACTGTTGTTCCTTCTATTGCTTCTTCTTTATATTTTGTTTGTTCCCCTTCTAATTGAATTTCTATTGTGTTCCCTTTTAAAACTGCTGTTTTTATTTTTAATTCTTCTTCATATAATAAATTTATTGAATTTACTTCTATTTTTTCTATTTTGTTTGGTAATTTTATTCTTATTAGAGGGTTTTTGTATAATTCATTTGCTTCTTGTTTAGTTTTTAATGTAACTCTCATTTCAACATTTTTATTTGTTGTCATTGTTGATAGTTCTGTTTTATTTACTTCTAGTATTGCTTCTGTTTTGCTTTCTTGTAATACTATTTTTGTTACATTCTCATTTGCTGGATTTTCTATATTACTTTCTGTACTATATTTTCCTGATACTTTTGTTTCTATTTCTGTTGCTAAATTTACTATGTTTCTATTTATTGTTTTGATTGCTTTTGTGCTTTCTATTTCTAGTTTTCCTGTTTTATCTGTATTTTCTATTTGTAT